>JANNSW010000057.1:0-9372 GCA_031403055.1 Hyphomicrobiaceae bacterium
CGGCCGGGGAAGCGGGTACTTTTTGATTGTGCCAGAACACTAGGCTATGCCTGCCGCGCGAGCCGGCTCACCCCTCCCGGCCACCGCGGCGGGCGATATCCATCAGTGGCTTCATCATGTACTCGGCGAAGGTGCGCTCACCGGTCTTGACGAACACTTCCGCCGGCATGCCGGGGAACAGCTTCGCCGTGCCGAGCTTTGCCAGCTCCTCGTCGCCGATCTCGATCCGGGCCACATAGTAATACTGCCCCTGCTCCTTGCCCTCGATCTTGTCGGCCGAGACATAGATCACCTTGCCGAGCACCATCGGCGTCGTGCGCTGGTCGAGCGCCGAGAGGTTGATCTCCGCCGGGAGGCCCCGGTGCACGCTGTCGATGTCCTCGGGCCGGATGAAGGCTTCGACCACGAGCTTGTCGTCGATTGGCAGGATCTCCAGCACCTTCTGCCCCGAGCCGATCACACCGCCAGTGGTGTGGCTCTCGATCTTGACGATGATGCCGCGCACCGGCGCGACGATCGTCGTGCGCTTCAGCACGTCGCGGGCAGTCGAAAGCCGCTGCTCGGTATCGGCGAGCTCGCTGAAAGCGACCCGATACTGGTCGACCGCCTCCTCGACCCTGCGGGTGCGGCTATGGGCAAGCTCGCTCTCGGTTTCCAGAATTCGCTGCTCGGCCTTGCCCATTTCCGAGATGAAATAGCCGATGTCGCCCGCGAGCTTGGCCCGCGTCCGCTTGAGTTGCAGGAACCGGGGCATCTGCATCAGCCCCTGGGCAATCAGGCCTTCGGCGGTCACGACCTCCTGGTTGGTGAGATCGAGCTGCTCCTCGGCGGCCTTCTTCTGCGATTGCATGCCGACGATCTCTTGGCGGATCGCGCCGATCTGGCGTGCACGCGTCGTCTGGTCGGCCTCGATCTCCTGGCGCTTGGCCTGGAACAGGGCGATCTGGGGGGCGGCGATGTGCTTGGTATCGGCGCTACCGGTCAGCTCGGCCGGGAACACGATCGCGGTGGCGCCCGACTGCTCGGCTTCGAGCCGGGCAATGGTCGCAACCAGCGCCAAGCGCTTGATCTCGAGCCTGCTCACCTCGCTCTTGGCATTGGTGTCATCGAGCAGCACGAGCGGTTGGCCGGCTTCCACGGTCTGGCCTTCCTTGGCCAGGATTGCGCGGACGATGCCGCCTTCCAGATGCTGAATGAGCTTGTTCTGGCTGGTGGCGACGAACACGCCGTGCGCGACGACCGCACTCGCGAGCGGCGCCGTGCCGGCCCACACGCCGAACCCTCCGCCCAGCACCACGATCAGCGCGAGGCCGATCAGCACCGGTTTGCGGATGCTCTTGGAAACGGGCTTGTGCCAGTCGTCGAAGGTGCGGGCCATCATCTCACCTCGTTGCCTGGCGTTGCGCCGCCGGCTGGACTGCGGATACCGAAGCAGTGCGCTCGGCAGGCTGTTGAGACGCGGCCGCGGCGGCGACCTGGCCCGGCTTGACCGGCTCGGCCGGGCCGGAACCTTGGGCTATGCGCGGCAGCACCTGCTCGCTCGGCCCGTAGGTCTCGATCATGCCGTCGCGCAGCAGCAGGATCCGGTCGACATGGCGCAGCAGTGCCGTCCGCTGCGTGGTCACGACCACGGTCATGCCGGCGTTCTTGGCGTTGGCGAGCGCCCGGATCAGGGCCTCCTCGCCGTCGCGGTCGAGGTTCGCATCGGGCTCGTCGAGCACCACGATCCGCGGCTGCCCGAAGAAGGCGCGTGCGAGTGCTACCCGCTGACGCTGGCCACCAGATAGCGGCGCGCCGCGATCGAAGATCACCGTCTCGTAGCTGTTCTTCAGGCGCGAGATCAGCTCGTGCACGCAGGCGAACTCGGCCGCCTTCACCACATCGGCCGAGCTGGCGGCGGGGTTCATGCGGGCGATGTTCTCCGCGATCGTGCCGGGGAACAGCTCGACGTCCTGGGGTAGATAGCCCAGGTACTGGCCGAGCTGGCGCTGGTTCCAGTGCCGCAGATCCGAGCCGTCGAGCCGGACCGCGCCCGAAGCTGGCTGCAGGGCACCGACCAACATACGCGCGAGTGTCGACTTGCCTGCTCCCGTCGGCCCGATCAACGCGACCGAGGTGCCCGCGGGGATCGCAAAGCCGATCTGCTTGATGATCGGATCGCGCGCCTGCGGCGTCAGGTAGACGAGCTTCTCGACAGTCACCTCGCCCTTGGGTGCGGGCAGCTCGGTCCGGTTGTAGATGGCGGGCGCCGACGCCAGCAGCTTCTGCACGCGCGTGAAGCTCTCCATTGCCTGCACCAGTGTTTTCCAACTCTCGATCGCGCTCTCGACCGGGGCGAGCGCACGCGCGCCGATGATGGACGCCGCGATCGACATGCCCGACGTGAGCTCGCCCTGCAGCACCAGATAGGCGCCCCAGCCCAGGATCGCGATCTGCAGCAGCAGACGGAAGAACTTCGAGATGGCCGCGATGATGGCATTGCGGTCGCCGGCACGGACTTGCGCCTTCAGCGCGTGCGCCGTCTCGCTGCCCCACAGGTCGATGCACTGCTCCATCATGCCCATCGAGCGGACCGCGTCGGCGTTGCGGACTTGCGCCTGCGCCCGCGTCAGCGAGGACATGGCGTGCTTGCTCGCCTCGGCGAGCGGCTTATGGGTGACGAGCTGGTTGGCCCAGGCAAAAAACCCGAGCATCACCACGCCGCCGATCGTGATCCAGCCAAGGTCGGGATGAATCATGAAGACGATCGCCACATAGAGCGGCGCCATCGGCACGTCGAACAGAAGCGGCACCACTGCGCTCGAGAGGAAGCTCCTGACCTGCGACAGATCGCGCAAGCCTTGGATCTCGGCGCTGCCGCCACCGCCCGCCCGATCGATCGAGGCGGCCAGCAAGGGGCCCCCGAGGGTCGTCTCGAGCCGGACGCCGAGCCGCGTCAGGATCCACTTGCGCAACAGATCGAAGCCGGCAAGCGCCATCAGCGCGAACACCGCGACCGCTGTCAGCATGATCAAGGTATCGGTGCTGCGGCTGACCAGCACGCGATCGGAGATCTGCATCAGATAGATCGAGGTCGTCAGCATCAGCAGGTTGACGATAACGCTGAACAGGCCGACCACGATCAGGCCGCGCTTGCAACCGCGCAGTGCCCGGCGCATCAGCGTCTGGTCGCCGCCCTGCACCTCGCTGGCCGATGCCAGCCTCTTGTCCTTCGTCGATTCGCCGGTCGTATCGATGGCGGTCGCGGATGCCATGGTCAATCTGTCCTGAAGCTCGAAGGGCGGGCCGGTCGGTGTGTTGGACCGCTTGTTTGTCTGCTGCGTCAAGGTGTTGGCGACGAAGCAGTGGACAACCGGTGGACGAACTATCGGCGCGATTCGCGAACCAAGTGTTAAGCATGAGCGTGGGCCGTACCGACCGCACCAGCGGCCCTCGACCGAGCCGCGCCGGATCGATCCGACCGCCGACTCATAGTGTGATTCGGCTCTCGCCTTCACCGATCGTTAGCGTTACCGGGCCCATAACTAGGCCGTTCACCATCTTGTGGGACGGCGCGATTGCGCCGACGGGTCTCGTGTTGCGTACCCTCACCAATGAATGGCTCGCTCTGATCGAGCCGAGGCTGTTGCCACTCCTTCACCCATCGGTGCGCGGCGACCGCGCGATGGCGATGCGGCATCTGGCCTTTATCGTGTCGCAGTCGGCGGCCTCCGCGGTGTCGTTCGTGGTGCTGCTTGCCTACGCGATCTCCGAGGGACACCTGGGCCAGGCTGGCGGCATCGCCATGCTGTGGTTCCTGTTCCCGGCCGCCACCGCCGTCGCACTCTCGCGCACGGGTCGGCTCGACATCGCCTACGAGCTGTCGGCGGTGACGCTTGCGGGCTTTGCCGTGATCGGAGCTGCGCTGTGGGGCGGCGTCGGCATCTTCATCGCCGCCTGGCTGATGTTGGTGCCACTCGAGGCCGCGCTCTCGTCCAACCGCCGCGTCGTGCTGTTTGCCGCGCTGCTTGCTGCGGCCGTGCTGATCGGGCTCGCCATGGCGGATGCGGTCGGCATGCTTTCCCCGCCCGCGATGCCCCATGCGAGCTTGATGTTGATCGACCGGCTGGGGACGCTCGCTGCGATCGTCTACGGCGCCGGCATCGTCGCGCGCCTGCAGGGATTGCACCATTCGGCCGCTCTCGAGGCCGAGCTCGCGCAAGATCGCTACCGCCTGCTCGCCGACCACGCGACCGATCTCATCACCCGCCACGAGCCCTTTGGCGCCGTGACCTTCGCCTCGGGCGCCAGCGAGCGCCTGATCGGCCTGCAGCCTGCCCGCCTGATCGGCAACGGCCTGCTCGAGCATGTCCACGTCGCCGACCGCCCGCTCTATTTGACGACGCTTTCCAACTGCGCCCATCGCGGCGAGGAGCGCTCGATCGAAATCCGCATGCAGTCGCCGCGTCTGCCCGGCGGGACCATCTGGACCGAGATCCGTTGCCGCCCGCTCGCCCGCGGCCCCGAAACCACCGGCACGGGCGGCGTCGTCGCCGTCACCCGCGACATCAGCGTCCGCAAGGCCCACGAGCAGGAGCTGCAGCAGGCCAAGGAGGTAGCGGACACCGCCAACCGAGCCAAGAGCCACTTCCTCGCCAGCATGAGCCATGAGCTGCGCACGCCGTTGAACTCGATCATCGGCTTCTCCAGCATGATGGCCGAATCGACCGGCCGGCCGCTGTCGGCGGAGCGGACCGCGGACTACGCGCGCATCATCAAGTCGAGCGGTGAGCACCTGCTGCAGCTCGTCAATGACCTGCTCGACATCTCGCGGATCGAGGCTGGACGCTATGAGATCACGCTCGAGCCGCTCGCGCTTGGTGCCATCGTCGCCGAATGCCTCGACAGCGTGCGTCCCCAGGCGAGCGCCAAGCAAGTCTCGCTGTCCTCGACCATCGCGCTCGGCCTTCCCGACATCGTCGCCGACCGGCGCGCGGTGCGCCAGATGCTGCTGAACCTGCTCTCCAATGCCGTGAAGTTCAATCGCGCGGGCGGCAGGGTCGTGGTTGCGGCCGACCGGGCGGCCGAGGGTGTTGCCCTGGCCGTGACCGATACCGGCATCGGCATCTCGCCGGCCGAGATCGGCAGCCTCGGCAACCCGTTCGTCCAGGTCGATCGTGGTCTCAGCCGGCGCTACGAAGGCGCTGGCCTGGGGCTTTCGATCGTGATGGGCCTCGTGCGGATGCATGGCGGCGAGGTCGCGATCACCAGCCAGCCCGGCGAGGGCACGGCCGTGCGCATCCTGTTCTCGCAGACGGCCCCGGCCAGCGAGCTCGAGGCCGAGCCATTCCTGACCTCGGATGCGCTGGTCTTCACCGGCCTTGCAAGGCAGCCGCCGCAGAGCATCTGACTCCTGATCCCTGATCCCCGGCTGCCTGGCGCACACACAAAAACGGGCCAACCCGAAGGTTGACCCGCTTTCGCTGCTGCTATCCCATCGCGGCCGTGAAGGCGCGAGTGGGAGTGTGCGGCAGATTACTCCGAGTTGGCCGACGTCAGTGCGCTCTCGACCGACTCGAACGTGTTGTTGAGCTCGGTCTTCATGGTGCCGAGCGCCGTGATGATGCCGATGCCGACGATGGCGGCGATGAGCGCGTACTCGATCGCGGTGGCGCCGGACTCGTCCTTGCCGAACTTGGCGATAAGCTTGTTCATTTGAATTACCCTTCTCGTGTTCCTGGTTGTGTAGGAGGCTGTCTGCAGTGGACACTTCGGGACACCGACTTGGGTCCTGAACGCTGGATGAGCATAGGAGCAAGAAGTTAACACCCGATGTTGAGAACAACTGCCTTGCCGCAACGCCAGCGGATTGCGCGGACATGGTCTCTCAATCATGAAGACCGGGCAGCGCTATTGCCGCTATGTCGCCGGCTCATTGCCACTCACACGTCGGCGGCTAGCCAGACAAACTTCACTCAAATTGCACCAGATCGATAGACGGGCCGTCAACCAGGCCTAGTTTTCAGCAGTTGCGAGACTGAATTGCATAAAAATGTCGCTTGGCCGGAAAGATGAAGCGAACTCCCCCTATGTCATAAGCGCTTCATACACGGAGGCATCCTACAGGGGGAACAACCCATGCGTATCCTAGAGTCTATCATCAGCAAATTTCGTCGCGAGGAGCGGGGCACCATCGCCATTGCCTTTGCCGGCGCCATTGTCCCCATCGTCGTCCTGATCGGCGTGTCCTACGATTTCGGCCGCGCTTTCAACACCCGCGAGATCGTGCAATCGACGCTCGACGCTTCGGTCCTGGCCGCAGGTCGCGCGTTCGACCAGTCCGGCAGCACGCAGACCGCTGAATCGGCCGGTCGGACATTCTTCACGGCCGCGCTGCCGAAGGGAACCGAAGCCGCCGTCACCGCATTCAGCGCCGATGGACAGGGCAACGTCGCCATGTCGGCCAGCGCTGATGTAGAGACGACCTTCATGCGGATTGCTGGCACCAACAGCCTCGATATCGATGTGACCGCGCAGTCGCTCTCTTCCGATGCCGGTGGCATGGATGTCGAGCTCGCCGTCGTGTTCGACGTCACCGGCTCGATGAGCGAGAACAACAGGATCACCACGGCAAAGACCGCAGCCAACGCGCTGCTGAACACGCTGATGCTGGATGGGCCTTCGACCCGTTCGGTCCGGGTCAGCCTCGTACCGTTCTCCCAGAGCGTGCGGTTGCCGACATCTCGCGCGACCGAGGCAACCAACCAGCCCACGTCGAGGGTGGTCAACGAGAGCTATCTGAACCGCGAGTATGTCTGCACGCGCTACTGGGGCAATGGCAGCTGCCGCGAAGGCAGCTATCAGTGGGTGACGCGCTATCGCGACGTCACCTACTACCGCAAGGACTGCATGGTCGAGCGCAAGGCATCCAACAATGGCGGCAGCAACGCCGTCGCCTACTTCGACAATCCGCCGAGCGCCGGCAACTACTTCAATGCCTTCTGGTCCTCGAGCTCCAACAGCACCGGTTGCGTCCCGACCTACCAGGTCGTGCCGCTGACCGACAGCAAGGCCACGCTCACCGCGGCGATCAACGCCCTGCAGCCCTCCGGCGGCACCGCAGGTCACATCGGCACGGCCTGGGGCTGGTACACGATCTCCGAGCGCTGGTCGAACTTCTGGCCCGCCAGCAGCCAGCCCGCGGTCAAGGATCCGGTCCATCGCCTGAAGGCCGTGATCATCATGACGGACGGCGACTTCAACTACCACTACAACTCGTCCTTCAACGACGTGAATGAGCCCAGCTCGGGCTCCCCGAACTCCGGAAACGGTTTGTCCCGGACGCAGGCATCCACCATCTGCGAGAACATGAAGACCGATGGTGTCGAGGTGTTTGCGGTCGGCGTCGAGCTTCCCAACGGCGTCAGCACTGCCCGCACGACACTTGAGAACTGCGTGTCCGATCCGAACAACCTGTTCGACGTGCACTACTACGACGTCGTGAACAGCCTATCGTCACAGACTGGTCTGGTGGCGGCGTTCCAAAGCATCGGCAACGATATCGCCTCGGCAACCGGCACAGGCAATTCACGCCTCCGCGTCACTCGCTGAGCACAGGTCAGAATCAGAGAGGCAGCTTGCCTCTCTGCCACCCAGGTCAAGCAACCAATCAAATCATCTTCTTGGAGCCCACCATGCGCATTCACACTCTCAGGATCCTGGCCGCGGCACTCTCGCTGTCGCTAGCCACGGTCGCCCTGCCCGCCCTTGCTGACGAAGAAGACGACGATTGGGGTGAGTACGACGCAAGCTGTGTCAGCAAGACCGTTCTGCCTGGAGCGGTCCGGTCGGTCCGCCGATACTTCGACGACGAGACGGCAACGATGGTCGCCATCAACAACGCCTCCTCCGATGTGCTCGACATGTACGTCTACAACAGCACCGACGATACAGCGTGCGTCAGTGCCTCGGCAGATACCAGCGAGGAGACCTGCTCCTGGACGCAGGAAGGTGGCAACGAGCGCTACCGGATCCTCGTTGCCAACACCAGCACGACCGATACCGTGACCTACCAGGTTTGCGTCGGCGTGCCGCAGTAAGATCTCGTCGAGTTGGCTTGGCGAAGCGCGGTGGCTACACCGCGCTTCTGCCGTAATAGAGCATCGAGACGTGCTGGGCCTCGGCGAACAGCAGCCAGCGCTCGATCGTGACGCCGACCCCGCCCGACAGCACGGCGAGGCATGCCGCAAGCCCGGCGATCGCGGGAGGGGTCGCGAGCGTCAGCAGGGTAAGTCCGAGCGGCAGATAGAACAGAGCGAGCGAGGCGACGAGCCGCAGCTTCCTCACATGCTTGCGCCCGACCTCGTAGCCCATCTCGCGCATGATGTAGTTCGGCTGGGTGTGCGGCGGATCGAGCGGGCGGACGCGGCCCAGCTGGCCGAGCCCGGTCGCCTGCCCGGCGTTGAACTTCGGCTTCAGGCGGTCGATCCGCATCCAGTAGAGCGTCTTGGTCGCGAGGGCGGCGAGCACCAGGAGCACCGTCAGCCAGCTCGCGCCTCCGCCTCCCGCGCCGAACACCTGCAGCAAGGCGTTCAGCAGCAGCGCACCCGTCGCTAGCCCGAGCGTGACGTAGACCGGCGTCGTCAAGGCATCGTGCCATTGCGGGATGGTCTTCAGGCTCTGGTAGATCTGCCCGGTGCAATAGAGTGTCGCGAGCGCGAGAGCGGCGCCGAGCACGCCGGCCGCGGCAAACACGCCGTCGGCACGCTCGAGGAAGACCCAGCCGATCGCCGCGAGCCCCGCCGCCGGATAGGTGGCGACCGCCGCCACGCCCTCGCGGCTGAGCCAGGACGAGCGCCACTGCGAGAACGCCCGCCACGCCCGCTCCGGCCGTCCCAGATGGAAGGTCGATGACAATAGCCCGACCGTCACCAGCGCAAAGGCGAGTCCGTAGCCGGTAAACCCGAGCCAGCGCTCCGGCGCGATCGAGCCGAAGGCGCCGCCGAGCCCGAGCAGCACCAGCAGCCCGTAGCCAGCGCCCGAGGCAGTCGTGAAGAGGATGACGGAATAGGCGGGATGCATTTGGGAGGGGACAGGTTACAGGGGAAAGGTGACAGGGAAGGCGGCAAGATCGACTTCGAGCATCATCTTCTTCCCCTGTCCCCTAATACCTGATCGACCCAGGAGAACAGGCGATCCGCGAGTGAGCCGTTGCCGGCCATGGCGGCGAGGTCGACCGGACCGGCGGGCGAAGCCGTATCGCGCCGCTCGCGCGGCGGCAGATACTTGTTGACGGGCTTGTAGCCGAGCTCGGGCAGCAGGTCGTAGCCGCCACGGGCTGCAACCTTCAGCGACACGGCACTTTCCGGATCGCCCAGGTCGCCGAACGCGCGC
>JANNSW010000058.1:0-2804 GCA_031403055.1 Hyphomicrobiaceae bacterium
GGCCGTCTATCTGGTGTTCCAGCGGCACCTGAAAATGGATCGTCTGTGATGGCCCGCCCCCGGACACCATTGCTTTCGTGGCTGCTCATCGGACTTGCCCCAGTTCTGGAACACGGCCTCCACATCGGTCAGCATCAACAGAGCATCCGCCCCAAGCTCGCTGGCCAACAGTACGCTCGCCAGGTCCTTGTCGATGACGGCCTCGATCCCGACCAGGCCGCCGAGCGGGGTGCGGGCGACCGGGATGCCGCCGCCGCCGGCGCAGATCACGATCACACCTTGGTCGATGAGCAGGCGGATGACGCCGACATCGGGGATACGCTTGGGCAGCGGCGAGGCGACCACCCGCCGATAGCCCGTGCCGTCGGCGGCGATCGACCAGCGGCGCTTGGCGGCGATCGCCTCGGCCTCGGCCTGGGTATAGACCGGCCCGACAGGCTTGGTGGGGTGCTGGAAGGCCGGGTCCTTGGGATCGACCTCGACCTGGGTGAGCAGCGTCGCGACCTGTTGGCCGGCCGGCAGAACGTTCTCCAATTCCTGCTCGATCAGATAGCCGATCATGCCCTCGGTCTCGGCGACCAGGACATCCAGCGGATAGGCTTCGTCCGGCTTGTAGGCGAGGCCCTGCAGTGCGAGCAGCCCGACTTGGGGACCGTTGCCGTGGGTGACGACGACGCGGTGGCCGGCCGCGATCACCGACGCGATGGCGCGCGCCGCCTCGATCACGTTGGTGCGCTGGTTTTCGGCGGTTTGCGGCTCCCCCCGTTTCAACAGCGCATTGCCGCCGAGGGCGATGACGACCAGCATGGCGATCATACCCCCAGAGTGGCGACGAGGATCGCCTTGATGGTGTGCATGCGGTTCTCCGCCTGATCGAAGACGACCGAGGCCGCGCTCTCGAACACCTCGTCGCTGACCTCCATGCAGTCGAGCCCGAACTTGGCGCCGATCGCCCTGCCGACCTCGGTCTCGAGATTGTGGAAGGCCGGCAGGCAATGCAGGAACTTGGCGTGGGCGTTGCCGGTCTGGCGCATCACCTCGGCGCTGACCCTGTAGGGCTCGAGCAGCTTGATCCGCTCGGCCCAGACACTCTCGGCCTCGCCCATCGATACCCAGACGTCGGTGTAGATGAAGTCGGCGCCCTTGACCGCCTGCTCGACCTGGTCGGTCTGCATCAGCTTGCCGCCGCTCTCCTTCGCGAGGCTCTGCAATCGTGATGCGAAAGCCCCATCGAGCATCAGCGATCTAGGCCCGCACAGCCGCATGTCCATGCCGATCTTCATGGCGCCGAGGGCGAGCGTGCGCGCGACGTTGTTGTGGATGTCGCCCATGAAGACGACGGTCATGTCGGACAGGTGCTTGTGGGTGAACTCCAGCATGGTCAGGAAGTCGGCGAGAATCTGGGTCGGATGGAAGGCGTCGGTCAGGCCATTGTAGACGGGCACGCCCGCCCATTTGGCGAGCGCCTCGGCGTCAGCATGCCGGTAGCCGCGGAACTCGATCGCGTCGTACATGCGGCCGAGCACGCGGGCGGTGTCCTTCACGCTCTCCTTCTTGCCGAGCTGGCTGCCCGTCGGCCCCAGATAGGTCACGTGGGCGCCCTGGTCGTAGGCCGCCACCTCGAACCCGGTCCGCGTACGGGTCGAATCCTTCTCGAAGATGAGGGCGATGTTCTTGCCTGTAAGCCGCTTCTGCTCGGTACCGGCGAGCTTGGCGGATTTCAGCTCGGCAGCGAGCCGCAGCAGGTGGCGGATCTCGGCAGGTGACAGCTCATCGAGCGACAGGATGCTGCGGCTCTGGAGGTTGATCGGCATCGGGGTTGGCTCCTTGTCGTCTCAAAAACTGCGGGCGTCTCAAGCGGGATCGCGCGAGAGCGGACAGCTCATGCAGTGTCCGCCACCACGCCCGCGCGACAGCTCGGAGCCCTCGACCTCGAGCACCTCGACGCCGGCGGCCCTGAGCTTGGCATTGGTATCGACGTTGCGGTCGTAGGCGATGACGACGCCCGGTCCGAGTGCGAGCACGTTGTTGCCGTCGTCCCACTGCTCCCGCTCGGCCTCGTAGGCATCGCCCCCGGTGGTCACGGAGCGGAGCTTCCTGACGCCGACGGCCTCGGCGACGACTTCCAGGAACGGCCGCGTCTCCTCGCGGACGTCGAGCACGTGCTCCCGGTCGCCGGGGCGGATCGTGAAGGTGCGGATCGCGTCGACCACGGGGGGATAGTAGGTGACGAGATCGCGATCGCAGAACGTGAACACGGTATCGACGTGCATCGACGCGCGGTCGCGCGGCATCTGCGCGACGACCAGCCGCTCCGCCCCGCCTTGCGCGAACAGCCCGAGCGCGAGGGCGCCGACGCCTTGCGGCGTCGAGCGTTCGCCCATGCCGGCAAGCACGACGCCATGGCCGAGCGGCATCAGATCGCCGCCCTCGAGCGTCGCCCGGCCATGGTCGGCATCGACCCCGCCGTACCATGTCTTGAACTTCGCCTCGGTGAAGCGGGGATGGAAGGCGTAGACGCAGGCAACGTTGATCGTCTCCTCGCGCCTTGCCGGCCAGTGCATGGGATTGAGCGTGACGCCGTTGTAGAGCCAGGCCGTGGTGTCACGCGTGAAGAGCTGGTTGGGCAGCGGCGGCACGACGAAGTCGTTCGGCGCCAGCACACGACCGACGAGGCTCGTCGGCGCGAATGGCAGGTCGGCCCGCGTGATGCCGCCGGTCATATAGCCAGCGAGATCGGCCGGCGGCAGGCCTTCGAGCCAGCCGCGCAGCTCTGGCGCCATCGCCACGCCGACCTTCTCGGG
>JANNSW010000059.1:0-18103 GCA_031403055.1 Hyphomicrobiaceae bacterium
CGACCAGATGACCATCGAGGAGTTCCTCGACTTCACCGACACGCGCCCGGCGGGTGAGAAATGGGAGTTGATCGAAGGGGTGGCTATCTTGAGCCCGTCGCCGACGAATTTCCACCAGATCATCGCGGGCAACATCTGCACGGCATTGGGCAACTGGAAAGCGGCCCATGACGTGCCCTGGGTGCCCTTGATCGGCATCGGCACTCGTGTGCCGGTCTCGCCACGCAGCTTGCCGCAGCCCGACGTTCAGGTGCTGGCGGCAGCGCCATCCGGGGAAGCCTCGCCGGTGACCGACGACGGCCTGGTGCTGTTCGAGGTGCTTTCGAGGAGCAACACGAAGGCTGACCAGGCCTGGCGGCTCAAAGCCTACAAGAGCATCCCGAATTGCCAGCACTATGTGACCGTCGCCCAGGACAAGGCCCTGGTCACGCGCCATGACCGCGCTGGCAGCTGGCAGCCGGTGGAGTTGGTCGGCCTTGCGGCAACGCTCGACTTGCCGACGCTCGGTGCCCTGATCAGTTTGGCGGACATCTATCGCTGGACACCGGTTGACGAGGGGAAACGGTAAGGACACTCCGAACAATGACCACTACGTGTTGTCGTCAAGTCGAGCACGGGATCTGTAGGGTGCAATAGGCCTTCTTCAGGCCGTATTGCACCACCCCGGATCGCAACGCTGGCCGAAGGTGCAATACGGCAAAGGTGCCTATTGCACCCTACGCCAAGGCACAACCGCTCGCGAAAAAGATTCAGTTATTGTTCTGGCTGTCCTTATCGTTTTACTGGGGCACACGGCGTCCCATAGACACCTGAATTTGCTGGTCTTATTAGCACGGCTGCCACATGGTGCCTCCTGGTGTTTTACACAGGTACCTTACCATGTCCCTACCAGAACACGCGGCAGGGGGTTGTTCATGCCGAAGCTGAAGCTCACCAAATCGGCTGTCGATACCAAGTGCGTGGCCGAGCCAGGGCGGGATCGGACCTTCTACTGGGACACCGAGCTGATGGGGTTTGGTCTGTGCGTCATGGCGGGCGGCACCAAGACCTTTGTGGTGCAGCGCGATCTGCCAGGGCAGAGGACGCGCCGTCAAAAGCTCGGCCGCGATGGCGAGCTGACCGTGGATCAGGCCCGCAACGCCGCACGCGCTGCAGTCGTCGGTATGGCCACTGGCAATGATCCTGTCGAGCAGAAACGCAAGCTTGCCGCCAAGGCAATCACCCTGACCAGTGCCATTGAGATCCATCGCCAGAGCCTGACCGCCAAGCAGGCCCGGCAGCGCACTATCGACGACGTAGCCGATACCATGCAACGCCACTTCGCCGGAATCGAATGAATGTGCCGGAACACTAGTGTTTTGACTCATTCATTTAGTACCCTAAATGAATGGCCAGCCCACTAGTCAACTCTTTGTTTGTGTTCCGGGTTTCCATTCATTGATCCAGCTTCGCCGGAATCGAATGAATGTGCCGGAACACTAGCGCCCGAGTTGGATGGATACCCCGCCGATGCTCCATGCCGGCAATCCCATGCTGGCCACGCCCGGCATGATCCTCTTCATGCACGCGATCCTCATCGATCGCACCAATGGCAATGCCATGTCCGCCGGATGGACGACCCTGATCACGCAACCCGGCTGCGCGGTGCTGAGCGCACTGCTGATCGGCGACAAGATCCGCAGCGCCCGTCGCGACCGGGGCCACCGGCGAATTGCAGTCCGAACTGGCGCGGTTCAGCGGGGACCTGCCCAGGCCGGGCAGGTGTAAGGGGCGGGGCGCAACTCAGCCTCCCGACGCACTGGGGAGGAGCGGTCGTCTGCTATCCCGGATCGGCGCAGTATCAATTCGTGGGGCGATCGAAATCGCCGGACAAAGTCACTGCTCGATAAGCTGCAGCTTCCGAATGATCTGGCACGATGCCCTCGATCACGCGTGTCGGACCGGATCGGGTCGATCTGGCTGTCAATCTGCTGTCACTTAGACATGCTCAATGGCGTTGCCCGACGCCTCGAGACAGTCAGGCCGGACAGATTGAGTTAGCCAGGGGATATCCATGTTTCGAATGTTGACCCGAATAGTCGCTGCGCTCGCAATCGCGCTCTCGGCGAGCCTGCCGGTTGCGGCCGCGGACAAGATCCGCTTCGCCGTGACGGATATCGATGGGATGGAAGCGCTCCAGAAGGAGATGGGCCCCTTCAAGGACGCCTTCGAGAAGGCTTCGGGCCTGATGGTCGAGTTCTTTCCGGTTTCCGGCCGTACGATCGCCGTGGAGGCCATGGCCGCCGAACAGGTCGACTTCGTGCTGACGGGCCCGGCTGAGTACGTCGTGTTCAACGCCCGTCTGAAGGCCCAACCGGTCGTCACTTGGAATCGTCCCGACTACTATTCCCACATCGTCGTCCTCGACGGCAGCCCCGCCAAGGCGATCGCGGACCTCAAGGGTGCCAAGATCTCGTTCGGTGAGATCGGCTCGACCTCGCAGCACCTGGGTCCGTCGACCATCCTGGCAGAAGGCGGCCTCAAGTACGGGACCGACTTCGAGCCCGTGTTCCTCAAGCTGAACGTTGCCGTCGAAGCGCTGATCAAAGGCGAAATCGGCGCGATTGGCATGAACAAGACCCATATCGAGAAGATCACCAAGAAGTTCCCCGATCAGAAGTTCCGGGTGATCATGAAGGGTGCGGATCTGCCGAACGATGTCCTGCTCGCCTCCGATAAGGTAAAACCCGAAATCATCGAGCTCGTCCGCAAGACCTTCGTCGAAAAGGGTCCGGAATTGCTCGCCGCCATCACCGCATCCGAGGAGAACGCCAAGTTCATCGGCGGCGGCTTCAAGCCCGACGTGAAGGATGCCGACTACGATGTCGTGCGCGCCATGTACACCAATGTGGGCGTGACCGAGTTCACGAAGTTCCTGGGCGAGTAAGCAATTGCTGCAGATCGTGCAATCGTCTGCACGCTCGTTGCAACCGAGGACGGGTGCCGCGAAAGCAGCAACCGTTCTCGTCGTGTCGGGGCTGGTGAAATCCTTCGGCAGCTCGCGCGTGCTCGACGGGATAGATTTGTCGGTCGCTGGCGGATCGGCCGTTGCACTCATCGGCGCCAACGGAGCCGGCAAGTCGACGCTGCTCAAATGCCTGGTGCGGCTGGTGGAGCCATCCGCCGGCGAGATCGTCCTGCTCGGCGAGACGGTCACGGGATTGCGAGGCCAGGCCCTCCGGCGATTCCGGTCGCGGGTCGGCGTCGTCTGGCAGAAGCACAATCTGGTGCCACGCATCTCGGCGCACTCGAATGTCGTGCACGGGGTGCAGGCGCGCGAACGCGGCCCGCGCACCTGGTTGCAGTGCCTCGCTCGCGGGGAAGTGCGCGACGAGGCCTATGCCTGCCTCGAGGCCGTGGGTCTCGGACCCCAGGCGCGCCAGCGGGCGGACAGCCTCTCGGGCGGGCAGTCCCAGCGGGTGGCCATCGCGCGGATGCTGATGCAGCGGCCGGAGCTGGTGTTGGCGGACGAGCCCGATGCAAGCCTCGATCCGCAATCGGGCGAGGAGGTGATGGAGCTGCTCTATGGGCTTACCAAGAAAAAGGGCCTGACCCTGCTCGTCATCTCGCATCGGCTCGAGCATACGGTGCGCTTCTCCGACCGGATCGTTGGACTTGCAGATGGCAAGATCACGCTCGACAAGGGCTCCCGCACGGTCGATCCGGACGAGTTGCGGAATTTCTTCACGGATCGTCGAGCATGACCCTACGAGCGGCAGGAGAACCCGTGCGGGTACCGCGCTTCGAGCGCTTGAGCGCGATCGAGTACATCGCATGGCTGCTCGCATTGGCGCTGGTCGTCTGGAGCTTTGGCGCCGCAGCGCCGCCGCTCGACGGGGTGATGAAGGGGCTGCAGCGCCTCGTCGCACCGAGCGGCCTCCTCATGCAGATGTTCCCGCCAGATGTATCGCGGCTCGACCGGGTGCTCTGGAAGCTGATCGAGACGCTGCAGATGGCGGTCGCCGGCTGCGCGCTCGGCCTCGTGCTGGCGTTGCCACTCGCGATCCTGGCGAGCGACGGCCTCTCGCCGCATCCCGCCATCCGCGTGCTGTCGCGCGGCCTCATCGCCGTGTTCCGCACCGTTCCCGATCTCGTCTGGGCGATCGTGTTCATCATCGTGGTCGGGCTCGGTCCCGCAGCCGGCGTCATGGCGATCATGGTGGACAAGATCGGGTTTGCCGGCCGGTTCTTTGCCGAGGCCATGGAGGAGACCGACAAGGGGCCAAGGGAAGCGCTCGCAGCGATCGGCGCGACGCGGCTCGGCATCATCTTCTCGGCCGTGATCCCTGCGGCCATGCCCTCGTTCATGGCGACCTCGCTGTTCTCGCTCGAGAAGGCGGTGCGCGGCTCGGTTGCACTGGGCCTCGTTGGCGCTGGCGGCATTGGCGTCGACCTGAAGGTCGCCTTCGACCTGTTCGACTACGACCAGGCCGCAACCATCATCATCCTCATCCTGGTCCTCGTGCTCGCCGTCGAGCAGGCGAGCGGCTGGGTGAGACGCAAACTGATCTGAGCTGAAAGGCTGGAGCATGCCGAGCAAGAGGACCGATACCGCGCATCAATCCTGGAACGAGCAGTGGACCAGGAGCGAAGGTCGCGCCGATTGGCTCATCCCTGAGCCCGATGTGGTCGAATGGGCCGGCGTGGCGCGCGACCGCGGAGCGGCGCGCGCACTCGACCTCGGCTGCGGCGTTGGCCGCCACGCGCTCGTGCTCGCAGGCCTCGGCCTCGAGACCTACGCGATCGATGCGAGCGAGACCGGCCTCGCCTATCTCTGCGGCGAAGCGGCGGCGCGCAATCTCAAGGTCTCGACCCAGCTCGGATTGATGACCGAGCTGCCGTTCGAGGATAGGAGTTTCGACTATCTGCTCGCATTCAACGTCATCTATCACGGCGACAGAACAGTCGTTCAGCGGGCCATCTCCGAGATCGGGCGCGTGCTGCGGCCAGGCGGCCTCTATCAAGGCACGATGCTGTCGAAGCGCGACACCAGCCGCCTCGACGGCAGCGAGATCGAGCCCGACACGTTCGTGGGGGAATGTGAAGGCGACAAGGTCCATCCGCACTTCTACTGCTCGGCTGGCGAGCTGGTCGACCTCTTTCATGGCTTCGAGCTGATCTCGCTTCTCGACAAGGTGCACAGCCGGCCCAATTCATGGCACTGGCATCTCGTGGCCGAGCGACGCTAAGACATCCGAGCTCCCTGATCCCGAAGGCCATATACGTGACAACCGACGACCGTACCGAGCGCGCCCACTGGATATCGGTTCTCGCCCGTGCAAGCACTGCCTGTCTCGAGCGACTTTGGAGCCTGCAGGGCGAGCCGCCTGCCTATGAAATCCTGCGCGCGCCGGAGACCGGGCTGGTGATGGTGCGTGGCCGGGCCGGGGGCTCGGGCGCGTCCTTCAATCTCGGGGAGACGACCGTCACGCGTTGTGCGGTCAAGCTCGCCGACGGCACCGTCGGGCACGCCTATGTCATGGGGACCGGCGCTCGCCACGCCGAGACCGCTGCGATCGCAGACGCGCTGATGCAGCGACCGGCAGATCGCGCCCGGCTCGCCGTCAGCTTGATCGAGCCGCTCCAGGCCGAGATGCGGGCCCGTGCCAGTCAATCCGCGCGCCGGAGTGCCGCGACACGAGTGGAGTTCTTCACCATGGTGCGCGGCGATGACTGATCATGGCGAGCGTCAGGATCGCTTGGTCAGGCCGCAGCTGCCCGGCGAATCCACAACGCCTGTTGGCACAATCCGGCCAGCCTTTGCCAATCCCTCGATCGATGCAGCACACGCCTTTCGCGCGATCCTGGAGGCACTCTCCGAGCCTGGCAAGATCGTGCCGATGGCAGCCGAGCTCGTGGCCCCTGAGCCGCTCCAGGCGACGGCCGGCGCGGCGATCCTGACGCTGGTCGACAACGAGACGGCACTCTTTCTCGATCCCGCGTTGTCGACGCCCGATGTGCTCGCATGGCTGCGGTTTCACACCGGCGCTGCGATCGTCGCAGACCTCCAGAGCGCTGCCTTCGCGGTCATCGGCGAGCCTTGCATGTTCGATGCCTACGAGCGCCTCGCGGTGGGCACTTCCATGTTTCCCGATCGCTCGGCGACGGTCGTTCTGATCGTCGAGCGGCTCGAACAGACAGCCGGCATCCGGCTGACGGGACCTGGCATCCAGAGCGAGACGAGCATTGGCACCACGCCAGCGCTGCCTCGGCTCTGGCAAGCGCTGCGGAGCAATCATGCGATCTATCCGCTCGGCTTCGACTGCCTGCTGGCCGCGCCCGGCGCGATAGCCGGTCTGCCACGCTCGACGCGGATCGAGCTTGAGGGAGAGGTCTGATGTACGTAGCCGTCAAGGGCGGGGAGAAGGCGATCGAGGCGGCCCACCAGCTGCTGGCTGCCGAGCGGCGAGGCGATCCGGCCGTACCGGAGATCACGGCTTTGCAGATCGCGAGCCAGCTCTCGCTGGCTGTCGACCGCGTCATGGCGGAAGGCTCGCTCTACGATCCCGATCTGGCCGCGCTCGCCATCAAGCAGGCGCGAGGCGATCTGCTCGAAGCGATCTTCCTCATCCGTGCCGCCCGCACGACCATGCCGCGATTCATGGCCAGCCTGCCCGTGGACACAGCGCGGATGGCTGTGCAGCGGCGGATCTCGGCAACCTTCAAGGACATTCCCGGCGGGCAGATCCTCGGTCCGACCTTCGACTACACCCACCGCTTGCTCGACCATGCGCTCGCGGGCTCGGATACCTCGGCGCCGCTTCCGCCAGGCACCGGGGATGGCGCAGCGACGGTGCCGCCCCGCATCCTCGATCTCCTCGGTGATGAGGGATTGATCGAGCCGGCGACGTCGCAGACCCGGGACAATGCGGGGGAGCCCGCCGACATCACGCGCGATCCGCTGGTGTTTCCCGCAGGGCGCGACGCGAGGCTGCAGACGCTCGCACGCGGCGACGAGGGCTTCCTGCTGGCGCTCGCCTACTCGACACAGCGGGGCTATGGCCGCTCGCACCCATTCGCCGGGGAGATCCGGATCGGAGAGGTCGCGGTCGAGATCGCGCCAGAGGAGCTCGGCTTTGCGATCGAGATCGGCACGATGACGCTGACCGAGTGCGAGATGGTCAATCAGTTCAAGGGGTCGGCCGAGGCTCCACCGCAATTCACGCGCGGCTATGGCCTCGTCTTCGGGCGCCTCGAGCGCAAGGCCATGTCGATGGCCCTGGTCGACCGGTCGCTGAGGGCCGCGGAGCTGGGCGAGGAGGGCGGCCAGCCGGCCCAGGACGAGGAGTTCGTGCTCTCCCACTGCGACAATGTCCAGGCGTCGGGCTTCGTCGAGCACCTGAAGCTTCCGCACTACGTCGACTTCCAGGCCGAGCTTTCGCTGATCCGCCAGCTCCGGCGGGAGCACGCCCTGCGCAACCAGGATCCGGCGCCCGGCAAGGAGGCCGCCGAATGAACGCGCCCACCTACAACTTCGCCTACCTGAACGAGCAGACGAAGCGCATGATCCGACGTGCGATTCTGAAAGCGGTCGCCGTGCCGGGCTATCAGGTGCCATTCGCCAGCCGGGAAATGCCGATGCCCTATGGCTGGGGCACCGGCGGGGTGCAGCTCACGGCCTCGCTGCTGACGCCCGACGACGCGCTGAAGGTGATCGACCAGGGCGCCGACGACACGACGAATGCCGTCTCGATCCGCAAGTTCTTCGTGCGGACTGCGAGCATCCGGACGACGACTGCAACGAGGGAGGCGACGATCATCCAGACGCGCCACCGCGTACCCGAGGAGCCGCTATGCGCCGGCCAGATCCTCGTCTACCAGGTGCCTATCCCCGAGCCGCTGCGCTTCCTCGAGCCCCGCGAGACCGAGACGCGCAAGATGCATGCGCTCGAGGAGTATGGCGTGATGCACGTGAAGCTCTACGAGGACATCGCAAGGCACGGCCACATCGCGACCAGCTACGCCTATCCGGCCAAGGTGAACGGCCGGCATGTGTTCGACCCCTCGCCCATCCCCAAGTTCGACAATCCCAAGCTCAACCACTCGCCTGCCCTGCAGCTCTTCGGTGCCGGGCGCGAGCAGCGCATCTACGCGATCCCGCCCTATACGAGCGTGTTGAGCCTCGATTTCGAGGACCACCCTTTCAGCGTGCAGACCTGGCCGCACGTCTGCGCCCATTGCGGATCGCCGACGAGCTATCTCGACGAGGTGATCGTGGACGACCGGGGCAACCGCCTGTTCGTTTGCTCGGACACGGATTACTGCAGCCGCCGCCAGGACCAGGGTCATCGCGGCAGTGGCGAGGTCGTCGGCGCCACGGAGGCACGATGAGCGGAACGGCACACGCCTCGAGGGAGCCGCTGCCGCTGCTGCGCGCAACGGGTCTCGCCAAGCGTTTCGGCGAGCGGGTGGCATGCCGCGACGTCAATTTCGAGCTGTGGCCGGGAGAGGCGCTCGCGATCGTCGGCGAATCGGGCTCGGGCAAGACGACGCTGCTCAAGTGCCTCGCCTCGGAGCTCGAGCCGAGCGCGGGCCAGGTCGAGTACCAGATGCGCGATGGACGCCTGCGCTCGCTCGGCGAAATGAGCGAGGCGGAGATGCGCCTCCTGATGCGCACGGAATGGGGCTTCGTACGCCAGGATGCACGCGAGGGCCTGCGGATGGGTGTCTCGGCCGGGGCCAATGTGGGCGAGCGGCTGATGGCCGTCGGCGACCGGCACTACGGCCACATCCGGCAGTCAGGCGTCGACTGGCTCGGCCGGGTCGAGATCGACGCGGCGCGTATCGACGACAGCCCATGGACCTTCTCGGGCGGCATGCGCCAGCGCCTGCAGATCGCGCGCGTGCTGGTGTCGAAGCCGCGCCTCGTGCTCATGGACGAGCCGACCGGCGGGCTCGATGTCTCGGTCCAGGCGCGGTTGCTCGATCTGCTGCGCGTGCTCGTGCGCGACCTCGGGCTTGCCGCCATCATCGTGACGCACGACCTCGCCGTGGCCCGTCTGTTGACCGACCGGCTGATGGTGATGAAGGATGGCCGCGTCGTCGAGGAAGGCCTGACCGACCAGGTGCTCGACGACCCGCAGCACCCCTATACGCAATTGCTGACAGCCTCAGTGCTGAGTTGAACCAGTGGAGGACGCTGCCATGAGCCAAAGCAACGCGGACAGGGACGATAGGTCCCGCATGCTCGCGCTCGAGGCCGCCGAGCATCTGGACGAGGAGCTCGAGCTGGAACTCGACGACTCCCAGATCGCGGCGCTGCTCGCCGACTCGCCGGGCGGCGATCAATCGGACCTGACCGGCCGGCACGTCTATTTCCGTGAGCTTTTCCGGCTACAGCGAGAGCTGGTGAAGCTGCAGGACTGGGTGGTCCATCAGAAGCTGAAGGTCGTCGTCGTGTTCGAAGGGCGCGACGCCGCCGGCAAGGGCGGGGCCATCAAGCGCATCACGCAGCGGCTCAATCCGCGGGTCTGCCGGGTTGCCGCGCTGCCGGCCCCGAGCGAGCGCGAGCGCTCCCAGTGGTACTTCCAGCGCTATGTCGCACATCTGCCGGCCGCCGGCGAGATCGTCCTGTTCGATCGCTCCTGGTACAACCGGGCCGGTGTCGAGCGCGTCATGGGCTTCTGCTCGGAGGCCGAGGTCGGGGAGTTTTTCCGCGCGGTGCCGGACTTCGAGAAAATGCTGGTGCGCTCCGGGATCGTCCTCATCAAGTACTGGTTCTCGATTACCGACGAGCAACAGGAGTTGCGGTTTCGCACCCGCATCGAGGATCGCACCAAGCAGTGGAAGCTCTCGCCGATGGACCTCGAATCGCGGCGACGCTGGGAGCAGTACACCAAGGCCAAGGAGGAGATGCTCGCACGCACCCACATTCCCGAGGCGCGCTGGTGGGTCGTCAACGCCGTCGACAAGAAACGTGCGCGCCTCAATTGCATCGCTCATCTGCTGGCACAGATCCCCTACCAGGAGGTGCCTCGCCAGCCGATCGCGCTGCCTGGACGCGTCCACAATCCCGACTACCAGCGCCGGCCCGTGCCCAAGGACCTCTACATCCCGGAAACGTATTGAGCCGACCCACGCGGACGCGCGATGAGCGGCGGGACGATCGGTCCAAGTCGTCTGCGCTGCCGCTCGTCATCGACCTTTCACCATCCCGGTGCACCATGTCGCGATCATGATCATGACCGTCACTCCAGCGCTGTCGGTCCGCAACCTCTCCAAGCGCTTCGTCCTGCACAATCAGGGCGGCGCGGAGATCGACGTACTCTCCGCCATGAGCTTCGATGTGGGAGAGCGCGAGGCCGTCGCGCTACTCGGCGCGTCGGGCATGGGGAAATCGACGTTGCTCAGACTGCTCTATGGCAACTACCGGCCGACGTCGGGCACGATCGCTGTCCGCCACCAGGGCGAGATGCTCGACATCGTCGGCTGCCGGCCGCGTGTGCTGGTCGAGGTCCGGCGTCGCACCCTCGGCTGGGTCAGCCAGTTCCTGCGTGCCATTCCGCGGGTCTCCACACTTCGACTGGTCGAGGAGCCGATGCTGATGCGCGGTGTCGTGCCAAGGGAGGCGACGCGCCGGGCCGCGGCCATGCTCGCTCGCCTCAACGTGCCGGAACGCCTGTGGAATCTCGCGCCGGCAACCTTCTCGGGTGGCGAGCAGCAGCGCGTCAACTTCGCCCGCTCGCTGGTCGATCCCAGCCCGATCCTGCTGCTCGACGAGCCGACGGCCTCGCTCGACGCGGCAAACCGCGACAATGTCGTCGAGCTGATCAATGAGACTCGAGCCAACGGTGCGACCATCGTCGGCATCTTCCACGACGAGCAGGTGCGGGAGCGCGTCGCCACCCGCCTGATCGACCTTGCCGACTTCAAATCCTTCTCCTCGAGTGAAATCCGATCATGAGCGAGACGATCCTGACGAATGCCACCCTGGTGCTCGAGAGTGAGGCCGATCTCGGCACGATCGTGTTCGACGAGAATGGCATTGTCGCCATTGACCGCGGCAAGACCTCCTTGCCGCAGGCGATCGACGTAGGTGGCGACTATGTCGCGCCAGGGCTCGTCGAGATGCACACCGACAACCCCGAGAAGCACTTCATGCCGCGGCCGAACGTGTTCTGGCCCAACAAGCTGGCGGCGATGCTGGCGCATGACGCGCAGATGGCGGCAGCCGGGGTGACGACCGTCTACGATTCGATTTGCGCCGGCACCATCACTGGCGAGAAGGATTACCGGCGCCGCATCTTCGGCGAGATCCTCGATGCGGTCGCGGCCGGCATCACCGCAGGCGTGTTTCGCATCGATCACAAGGTGCATATCCGCTGCGAGCTGACGGCCGAAGGACTGCTCGCCGATCTCGAGCCGCAGGCCGACAACCCGCTGGTGCAACTCGTCTCGCTGATGGACCACACGCCCGGCCGGCGCCAGTATCGCAATGCCGAGCTCTTGAAGCGCTACTATGTCGACTCGGGCGAGCACACGGAAGAGAGCGCCGATCGCGAGTTGGCCTTCCGGCTGGAGACCGGTCCGCGCAATCTCGCCCGCAACTGGCCGATCGTGGTCGAGATGTTCCGCTCGCGCGGCGTACCGCTCGCGACCCACGACGACACGACGCTCGCCGACATCGAGCTGGCTTGTGAGGCTGGCGCGGTGATCTCGGAGTTCCCGACGACGCTCGAGGCGGCGGCGGCAGCGAAGGCGGCAGGTCTCGCGACCGTTGCCGGCGCCCCCAATGTGGTGCGCGGCGGCTCCCACTCGAGCAACGTCGCGGCGGCCGAGCTCGCCGTCGCGGGCTCGCTCGACGGCCTCTCCTCAGACTACGTGCCAGCGAGCCTGCTGCAGGCGGTCATCAAGCTCGAGCGCGATCACGGGCTGGCGTTGCCGGCGGCGATGGGAATGGTCACCTGGCGGATCGCCGACATGGTCGGTCTCGCCGATCGCGGCCGGCTGCGACCAGGCATGCGCAGCGATGTCGTCAGGTTCCGGGTCGTCGCCGACACACCTGTCGTAACCGGGCTCTGGTCGGCAGGCCGGCAGGCGATGTAGCCGCGCAAGGAGCCGGGCCGGTCCCACTGGGGACCAGTCGGCAGAAAGCCCAAACGCTCGTGTAGTGTGACTGTCATCAAGCTCGGCTATGCGAGGCATTCGCTGCGAGCGGGCGCGTGGGCTCGTGCGCATCGCGACGCATTGTCCAGGTCGACGTGAAACATGGCGAAGATGCTCGGCCCTACGGCCCTGGTCGATCCGACGGCGGATGTGCGCGACAGTCAGCTGGGCCGCTACACGGAGATCGGCGCCCGCACCTCCTTCGCCGAGTCGGCGCTCGGCGACTACTCCTACATCGTCAACGACGGCGACGTGATCCACACCAGCATCGGAAAGTTCTGCTCGATCGCGGCGCATGTGCGGATCAATCCCGGAAACCATCCGATGGATCGCGCATCCCAGTCCCACTTCACCTATCGCGCGAGCACCTACTTCGACGGGGAAGCGGACGAGGCGGACTTCTTCGACTGGCGGCGGCGCTATCCTGTGACCATCGGCCACGATGTCTGGATCGGCCATGGCGCGATCGTCCTGCCGGGCCGCAGCATCGGGACCGGCGCCGTGATTGCCGCCGGTGCGGTCGTCACCCACGACGTCGCTCCCTATGCGATCGTCGCCGGTGTTCCGGCCAAGCCCATCCGCCGGCGCTTCAGCGAGGACGTCGAGCGGCGACTCGTCGCGCTCGCCTGGTGGGACTGGAGCCACGAGCGGCTGCGTGGCGCGCTGCCGGACTTCCGCAAGCTCCCCATCGAAGCCTTTCTCGACAAGTACGAGGCCGGCTGATGGCCGGCCGCTGCCGCGCGCATCGGACATGACGTTGTGCACCGCCGAGAGGCTGTCACATGCCTGTTAGCTGGCTGTGGTTGGTGGCGGGCAGTCGGGAACGTAGTCGCAAGGATACCGCCCTTGATCGAATTCCGTAACGTCCGCAAGGCGTTCGCCACGAAGATCGCGCTCGACGATGTGACCTTCTCGATCAGCCGGCCGCAGATGGTGGGCATCATCGGCCGCTCGGGTGCGGGCAAGTCGACCCTGATCCGCGTCATGAACCGGCTGACGACAGCGACCTCGGGAGAGCTCCTCGTGCACGGCCGGGATGTGCTTGCGCTGACGGGCGCCGCACGGCGCCGCTGGCAGAAGGATTGCGCGATGATCTTCCAGCAGTTCAACCTGGTGCCGAGGTTGGACGTGCTGACCAATGTCATGCTCGGCCGGCTCAACATGCAATCCACGATCCCGAGCCTTTTCAAGATGTTCAGCCGGGAGGATCGTGCGCGCGCCCTGATCGCGCTCGAGCGTCTCGGTATCGTCGACACGGCGCTGCAGCGCGCTGAGACGCTTTCGGGCGGTCAGCAGCAGCGTGTGGCCATCGCACGTGCCATGGTGCAGGAGCCCGGCATCCTGCTCGCCGACGAGCCGATCGCTTCGCTCGACCCGATGAACGCAAAGGTGGTGATGGAGAGCCTGCGTGCGATCCATGACCGGGACGGCCTGACGGTCATCGCCAATCTTCACACCCTCGATACCGCGCGCAGCTTCTGCGACCGCGTCATCGGCATGCGTGACGGCAAGCTGGTGTTCGACGGACCTGCGTCCGAGCTGACACCGGATGCCGCTCGCGAGATCTATGGAGCCGGCAAGGAGTTCGACGAGGCGACGACGTCGACCTCGATGGACAGGCCCGTCAACGGTTTTCGCCCAGCAACCGATAGCGGCCGGATTGCCGCCGTTCCGGAAAGGGCGACCGCGGCGCAAGCGTAAGCGCGGCGGACAAGAGCTTCCCGTCAAGGCGGGGAGAAGCGTCAAGCAAACAGGGGTTACTCATGAAGCTCATCAAGACGATCGCGGCGATCGCCCTCACGGGTCTGTCGTTTGCCGCTCTCCCGGCCCAGGCCGAGGACATGAAGGAGTTCCGCGTCGGCATCCTCGGCGGCGAGAACGAAGCCGACCGGCTGCGCAACTTCGGCTGCCTGCAGAAGCACCTCGGCGACCTGTTCGGCATCGGTGCCGACAACGTCAAGCTGTTCCCGGCGGCGGACTATGACGGCACCGTGCAGGGCCTCCTCGGCGGCACGCTCGATTACGCCGAACTCGGCGCCTCGGCCTATGCCAAGGTTTGGCTCGCCGACCCGAAAGCCACCGAAGTGATTCTGACAACTGAGCAGCAGGATGGAGCCACGGGTTACTATGCCGTCGGCGTCGTTCGCGCTGACTCCGGCATCACCGACATCCAGGGAATGAAGGGCAAGAAGCTTGGCTTCGCCGACCCGGATTCGACCTCGGGCTACCTCGTTCCGCTGGTTGAACTGCCGAAGACCGTCGGTGACATCAAGGCCTTCTTCGGTTCGACCGAATTCGCTGGCGGCCACGAGAACTGCACCCTCGCCGTCGTCGACAAGAAGGTCGACATGTGCACGACTTGGGCTTCGGGCGTCGGTTCGTTCGACGAAGGCTACACCTCGGGCAACCTTCGCAAGATGGTCGACAAGGGCACCCTCAACATGAAGGACCTGAAGGAAATCTGGCGTTCGGCCCTCATTCCGAACGGCCCGGTTGTTGTTCGTTCGACCTTGCCGGCCGAAGTCAAGACGAAGTTCAAGGACTTCATGATGAAGCTGCACGAAACCGACAATGCCTGCTTCCAGGCGATCCAGGGCGGCGACTTCAAGCGTCTCGTCGAGATGGGCCACGACTTCTATCTGCCGATCATCGAAGCCCGCAAGGCCAAGCAGGGTGGTTGATCCGACCTCTGATTGAATGAGAGGCCCGCAGCCGAAAACGTTGCGGGCCTCTTCTCTTGTGGCTGACTTTGTCCGGAACTGCGTCAATGACCGCTGCCGCTGAAACTGCCAGCCGCTCCGCCGCCGTCGAGACATTCGAGCGGCACTACCGCCAACTCGCATTCACCCGCAACCTCTACACTTGGGGCTCGCTGGCGCTTCTCCTGTTCGCGCTCTCGGCCTCCCTGTGGTTCGCGAATGAGGCTAATGCCGGAAAATTCTGGGACCGCCTGCCGCATGTGTTCGATTTCGTCAGTTGGCTCACGCCCGACGACTGGAACGATGTCTGGCGGGCGATGTTCGATCTCGCGACGCCCAACACCGATGGCAGCCAGGCGACCGATTATCCCGAGGGCCGACATTACCTCACCGAATCCTTCTACATCCCCGAGTATTTTCTCCTGATCTGGGAAACCGTGAACGTCGCGATCCTCTCGACGCTGATCGCTTTCGTTCTCGGCTTTGCATTGTGCTTCCTTGCGGCTGCCAACGTCACCGGCAGCTGGATCGCCCGCTCGATCGTCCGCCGCTGCCTCGAGATCTTCCGCGCCTTCCCGGAGATCGTCATCGCCGGCGTGTTCGCGACCATCATGGGGCTCGGGCCGATCCCGGCCATCATCGCCATCACCGTCCACACCATCGGCGCGCTCGGCAAATTGTTCTTCGAAGTCGTCGAGAACGCCGAGATGCGCGCGGTCGAGGGGGTGAAATCGGTCGGTGGCGGCTGGTTGCAGCAGATCCGCTACGGACTTGTCCCGCAGGTGCTGCCGAACTTCCTGTCCTATGGCCTGTTGCGCCTCGAAATCAACGTCCGCGCCTCGACCATCATCGGCGCGGTCGGCGGCGGCGGCATCGGCGAGCAGCTGAAGCTGTCGATCTCCAACAGCTACGGCGCCAAGGCCTGCGCCATCATCCTCCTGTTGTTCTTGACCGTGCTGCTGATCGACCAATTCTCCGCGTACCTGCGGCGCAAGCTGGTCGGCAACCAAGCCTTCCTCGTCGCCGCCTGAGGGGCAAAAGATGTCTGTTCCCAGCATCACTGCGGACGACGTCCGCACCGCCGAAAGCCGGTTCCCGCAGGCGTTCGATAGATCGCGGGCGCAGCGGGCAACGCCGTGGGTGGTTGGCGTCAGTGTCATCGCCTACATCATCTATGCCATCTGGTTCTTCGATCTCGGCGCGTTGTTCCAGGGCGGCAAGTGGGAGCGCGGTGCCAGCTACATGGCCGACTGGATCTCCTACGAGATCCGGCCGCAGCTGAAGTACAACAACGACAAGATCGACGTGACCTTCGGCCGTTTCGATCCGATCGGGCCGAACCCCAACCCGGACTGGATCACCGGCAAGGGAACCGGCGAGGTGACCGTCGAGTTCGGGTCGCCGCAGAAGACGCTGACGATGACGCCGGCCGAATATGTGATCCAGGTGGGAGGCCAGTCCTACCGGGTGCCGCGCACCCCGCAGGTGCTGCCGCCACCGGTCGGCGATTTGCCGAAGTTTGTCCAGTACACCAACGGCAGCTATCGCGCCTTGTTCGGCATAGATGGCTACGCCGACCTCTACGAGAATCGGGCACTGGCGCGCCGCCGCTACATTGGCTGGGAGAATTTCTGGTTCGATCCAGGCTCGGTGTTCTGGAAGATGTCGTTCGGTGAGTTCGCGAGTTCCCTGACGGTCGGCGAACGCATCGATGCCAGGCAGTCGAATGCGTCGCTGGCGCTCGACAACTTCCTCAACAACGCCGAATGGCAGCACGGCGACGTCTACTTGAAGCTGCTGCAGACGATTGTCATGGCCTTCGTGGGCACGCTGTTCGCGTTCCTGGTCGGCGTGCCGCTGGCGTTCCTGGCCGCCCGCAACATCACCAACTCGGTCATCGTCAATCAGATCTTCAAGCGCTTCTTCGACTTCCTGCGCTCCATGGATATGCTGATCTGGGCGCTGTTCTTCACCCGCGGCTTCGGCCAGGGGCCGCTTGCAGGAATTGCCGCAATATTCTTCACGGATACGGGCTCGCTCGGCAAGCTTGCAACGGAAGCGCTCGAGAACGTCGACAACAAGCAGCGCGAGGGTGTGCGCTCGGTCGGCGCCTCGCCGCTGCAGGTCCAGCGCTACGGCGTCGTGCCCCAGGTGCTGCCGGTGCTCGCGAGCCAGGCGCTATACTACTGGGAAAGCAATACACGCTCGGCGACCATCATTGGCGCCATGGGCGCGGGCGGCATCGGCCTGAAGCTGCTGGAAGCCATGCGCACCAACCAGGATTGGGAGAATGTCGCCTATATGGTGCTGTTGATCCTCGCTGTCGTCTACGTGTTCGATGGCATCTCGACGGCGCTGCGCCGCCGGCTGGTCTCAGGGAGCTGAACAGGCTCCCTCACGCGTATCTGCTATCAGAACTTCGTGTCCGACCTGTTCGATGCCGTGCGAGCCGACTTGGATATCGGCCGTGCCATGCTGCGCGGGCGGCACACGTGTGCCGTCGCCAGTGTCGAGGCTGCCGGCATTCCGATCGATCTGCCTTTCGTCGAGCGGCTGAGAAGCGATTGGGCCGCGATCCGACATCACCTCATCCAGACTGTCGATCACTCGTACGGCGTCTATCGCTCCGGACGCTTCGACCCCGTCGCCTTTGCTACCTGGGTCGTCGGTCGCGGGATTGGCTGGCCCCGGCTCAACTCTGCCCGGCTCGATCTCGGCGATGAAGCGTTCCACGAGATGTCGCGTCCCCATCCGGAGGTCCGACCACTCAGGGAGCTTTGGACGCATGCTCACCTCGGGCTGGATCAAGGCGCGCAACAAGGAAGACCTGTCGCAGGTGCGGGTCCACGACCTGAAGCACACATTCGGCCAGCGGCTGCGTGCGGCAGGCGTCAGCTTCGAGGACCGCCGGGATCTGCTCGAGCACCGGTCGGGCCGCACACCACGCACTACTCGGCCGCCGGGCGGTCGGGCCTCGTCGAGGCGGCAAACCCGGTGTGCGACGGGGAAGGCGGCCAGCCCGAGCTGGTGGTCCTGAAAGGGGCACTCCAGCTGGGGTCCCGCAAAACTCCCGCAAGGGAGCACCCACGAATCGCAGAGATCGGCTAAGTCTTTGAAAACCTCAGCCTTCCAGCACTCAACAAAATGCTGGTCCTGGAACTGGCGCGGTCGGAATACGTGATCCGCCACGACAACATCATTGCGCTTGGCAACTCTGGCACCGGCAAGACGCATGTGGCACTCGCCCTTGGTCTTGCCGC
>JANNSW010000060.1:0-4890 GCA_031403055.1 Hyphomicrobiaceae bacterium
GACCGACTATCCGGCACTGCCGCGCGAGATCGAGCTGGTGGCCGGGGTCAGACCCCTTGGCCCGAGCTGAGCGAGAGCAGCGACGCCATGCCCAAGGGGTCTGACCCCGAGGTCCAGACCCCGAGCTCGAAGCCGCTGGCCGGATCGAGATCGACGCGATAGATGTCCCCCCGGTCCATCGCTCAGATCGCTTCCTTCCCGGCGGGGCGTGTCGCCTGCCAGTCGCACTCGGCCTCGGTGAAGGGCGGATCGAGATCGCATTGGGCCATCAGCTCGTCGAGCGTGAAGCGGCGGCGACCACGAGGTGTCACGATCAGGCGGCCGGCCTCGACGCTCAGCTCCACCTCGGCCGCCGGTCAAAGCCCGAGCCGCTCCAACATTTCGGACGGGATCGCAACCACGGTCGAGCCCTTCAGCTTGCGCAAAGTCGACGTCGTCATTGCTGCCTCCCGCGGCCAAGTGACTTTGCCAGGCACGCTATCACGGCTGGGATTGGTGAAGGCCTACAATATCGCCGTCAGCCGCCCGATCCGTGCCGGTCGCGCTGCATGACGCTCGTCAGCTGGAACGCGGCGAGGCAGCCCAGCACGGCGAGCGGAATGAAATAGAGGAACATCGGTGCCGCCGCCGTGGCGGCAGCCGCTCGGGTGAAGCCGCCCGAAAAACCGTTGGCATTGGCGATGATGCCGGCGGTCGCGCCGCCGATCGCGTAGCCGATCCGCTGCAGCGTCGAGAATGCGGAAGCCGCGATCTCCCGCTCGTGGGGCAGCGACGCCTCGATCACGCGCCGGCTGGCGAACGGCCAGAGGATGCCGAAGCCCCCGCCCTGGAGAGTTGCAAAGAGGACGATGCCCGCGATCGATCCCATCGGCACGACCCAGGCGAAACCGGCGATGCCGGCCGCCATCATGATTGCCCCCGTGCGCACGATCAGTGCTTCGCGATGTCCGGGCGCATTGGCGACGAGGATCGAGAGCACCGACCAGGAGATCGACTCGCTGGCGATGATGAGCCCGGTCGTCAGCGGCGTGAAGTCGTGCAGCGCTGCCAGCAGCAGGGGGCCGTAGAAGCCGAACGAGCAGGTCGCGAGCGAGAGTGCGCCGACCATCAGCAGACCCGAGCCGACGATGCTGCGTGGATCGAATGGCGCGGTCGGAAACAGGCGCGACGCCCCGTTGCGCTCATCGAGCACGAAGAAGCTCACGATGCCGGCGAGCCCGGCAACGATCAGTGCCACCGCAATGGGGAGCCGCGTCTCGACACCAGCCGCGGCGATCGCCGTGATGCCGAGCGCAAGGCACGCCAGCGCGAAAGCAGGAAAGTCGCGCAGCTTGCCATCCCCGGCCGGCCGCTCGGGCTCGTTGCGGAGAACGGGGAAGCAGGCGACCGCGAACACGATCGCGGCGGCGGCGAGAATGACGAACGCCCAGCGCCACGACAGCAGCGTGCCAACGAGCGCGCCGTAAAGGGGACCGCTGAACGCGGCAACGCCCCACACCGCCGACAGGATCGCCATCAGTTGCGGCCAGATCGCCGCTGGGAAATACCGCTGGATCGCGACGAAGCAGAGCGCGATCAGCGCGCCGCCGCCGAACCCGCTCAGCAGGCGGCCGCCGAGCGCCCAATGCATGCTCGGGGAAAGCGCCGTTGCGATCGCGCCCAGCGCGAAGACGAGCGCTGCCACGATCATGTTGGTGCGCACCGACCAATAGGTGGTGAGCCGTCCCGTGGCGGCGCCGGCGATGATCGAGCCGATCTCGTAGCTGGCGAAGGCCCAGCCGTTCAACTCGACCCCGCCGATCTCGCGCACCATCGCCGGCATGATGGTCGAGATCATGTTCTCGGCGCCGGCGTGAAAGGTGATGCCGAGGCTGATGAAGCAGAAGCGCGGCAGCGCGCCGGAGTGCCACAAGGCGGCCCAGTCGGGGCGAGCGCGTTCGATCGTCATGACCGGCTCGCGTTCCTCTCGGCGCGAGCAGCCGCGCGGACGGTCCACTGCGCCATCCAGCTCTCCTCGCTGCGCAGCGCGCAATGAAGCGTCGGGGCCGGCTTCAGAACGTCGGGGTCAGACCCCTCTGCCCCAACGCCTCGGTCCTCGATCACGCCGTGCCAGAGGGGTCGGACCCCGCGACGCGGCGTCGGGGCCGGCTTCAGAGTGGTCCCCCGCTGGCGAGCCAGGCCTGGAACAGCCGGTCGACACGGTCGCGGTTGGCGGCCCACCAGTCGTAATTGTAGATCAGCGTCGCCTTGGCGTTCTCGGGCGAGGTCGGCATAAAGGGCTTCATCTCGATACCGAGCTCGGCATGCTTGCCAACGAGAGAGGCCGAGGAGCGTCGCGCCGGGCCATAGGAGATATAGCTCGCCTGATCGGCGAGGCGCTGCGTGTCGGTCGCGAAAAACAGGAATTTTTGGATCGCATCGACCTTGGTGCGCCCGTGCGGAATGATCCAGCCGTCGAAATCGAAGGCCTGCCGGTTCCAGAGCATGGCAACGGGGACTGGCACACCTGCCTCGGGCTTGGCGCCGCTCTTCAGTTTCTTCTTGGACTTGGCCGGAGCGGGCTTGCGCGTGATCAGGTCGAACAGACGGCCGTTGTAGGCCGAGGCGAGCACCACCACGCCTTTGGCGAGCAGGTCGACCGGCTCCTGCCCCGCGCTCCACCAGACGACCTCGCGGCGGATGGTATCGAGCTTGGCGAAAGCCCGCGCGATGCCTTCTTCGGTGTCGAGCACCTCGTAGACCTGCTCGGGCAGCACACCGTCGCAGATGAGCGCCCATTCGAGATTGTTGATGGGGCGCCGCTCGAGCGCCCGCTTGCCGGGAAACTTCTTCAGATCGAACACGTCGCAGACCCCGGTCGGGGCCTCGGCGAGCTTGTCGGTGCGATAGCCGAAGGTGGTCGAGTAGACGATCTCGGGAATGAAGCACTCCGAGATGATGGTCTGACCGAAATCCTCAGCTGCGGGGATGTTGCCGGGCGCCATGGCCAGCAGCGCATTGTGGTCGACTGGAACCGCGATGCCCTCGCGGCAGAGCCGGATCGCGTCCGCCGCCGACACATCCACGATATCCCAGGTGATCACGCCGTCGCGCGCCTGCTCGCGCAGCCCCCGCACCTGCTCGCCGCCGGCGTCGATCACCTCGATGCGGATGCCCGGATTGGCCTTCATGAACGGCTCGAAATAGGCCTTGCGCTGGCTTTCCGCATAGGCCCCGCCCCAGGAGACGATGGTGAGCGTCGTGGTCTGGGCGGCATGGGCAGGCAGCCACCACGACACCAGGGCAGCGATCATGACGATGGCTGCCACCTGTCGCAATGGGGCCGGGAAGGCCATCAGTCAGCACCTCGTTTACAACGCCCGACGGGAACTCTGGACAAGGAATATCATAGCCTGAGGTCGAGCGGCACCTCGCATTGATCTCCGGCGGAGGACTTCCTCTCGAAGCCGAAGTGATCACGATGGTGCTATGGTGTTCCGGCAACAGCATGACACCGACAGTGCCAACGCGCCTGATGCGATGATGCCAGATGCCTGCATTGGCAAGCGCTCTCACGCCCTGTCGCATCCAATCGGGGTCATGTCGCAAACCGGCCAGCCGCACGCGAATGCCTTCCGGCATTGAAGCGCAGACGAGTTGCCTCGCCCGAGCCAGCGCCGAACAGTCCGTTTCGAGGAGAGATCGCGCCATGAAGACCCACGCCCGCGTCGTCGTCATCGGCGGAGGCGTCGTCGGCGTCTCGACACTCTATCATCTCGCGAAGAAGGGCTGGTCGGACGTCGTGCTCTGCGAGCGGAAGGAGCTGACGTCGGGCTCGACCTGGCACGCGGCGGGGCTGCTGCCGCTGTTCAATCTCTCCTACTCGGTCGGCCAGATCCACAAGTACTCGGTCAAGCTCTACCAGGAGCTGGAAGCCGAGACCGGCCAGAACGTCGGCTTCTCGGTCTGCTCCAACATCCGGCTCGCCCGCACCAAGGACCGCTGGGACGAGTTCATGTACTACGCCGGCGTCGCCGAGACGATCGGCATCAAGGTCAACACGCTGACACCCCAGCAGTTGAAGGAGATCTGGCCGCTCTGCTCGATCGAGGGCATCATCGGCGCGATCCAGCATCCCGAGGACGGCTACATCCAGCCGGCCGACCTGACGCAGGCCCTCGCGATCGGGGCGAGGAAGCTCGGCGCCGAGATCAACCGCAACACGGCCGTCACCGGCATCGAGCAGACCCGCTCGGGCGAGTGGCTGGTCAAGACCGACAAGGGAGACATCGTCTGCGAGCACGTCGTCGCCGCCACCGGCAATTTCGCGAGGAAGACCGGCGAGATGGTCGGGCTCGACGTGCCCGTCATACCGGTGCAGCACCAGTACATCGTCACCGAGGACCACAAGGAGATCGTGAAACGGCGCGAGGCGGGTCTGCCCGAGCTCGGCGTGCTGCGCGAGGCCGACAGCTCCTGGTACATGCGCGCGGAGAAGGGCGGGCTGCTGCTCGGCATCTACGAGAAGGGAGCGCCCTGCTGCTACGTGGACGGGCCCTCCGAGCAGTCCGAGTACGAGCTGTTCCAGGAGGACCTCGAGCGCCTCATGCCGCATGTGGAGACGGCGATCGCGCGCGTCCCCGCCTTTGGCGAGGCCGGCATCAAGAAGATCTACAATGGCGCCATCGCCTATACGCCCGACGGCTCGCCGATCATCGGCCCGGCCCCGGATCTGAAGAATTTCTGGCTGAACGAGGGCCATTCCTTCGGCGTGACGGCGGCTGGCGGCGCCGGCTGGCAGCTCGCCGAGTGGATCGTCGAGGGCGAGCCCTCGCTCGACATGATGGGCGTCGATCCGCGCCGGTTCGGGCCCTATGCCTCGCGCGGGTATCTGAAAGTGAAGAACGAGGA
>JANNSW010000061.1:0-1649 GCA_031403055.1 Hyphomicrobiaceae bacterium
GACCGCCACCGCGAACACCAGAATGAAGATGACGAGCGGGTGGCTCAGGGTATTGACCCAGGCCTGATCGATGAAGCCCAGCGCCAGCTCCTTGGTCCGGGCGAGCTTCTCCGGACTAGTACCTCGAATCTCCTAAAGCGCAGGATACAGGCTTTTCAGTTTTACGCGCGCGTGGTCGGTCGTGAAGTGCCAATTGGCCTTGGCGGTGTGGGTGTTTCGGCGTTTGCGCCAGGCGTTGACCTCCCTCCTGAGTGCGGCGGTGTGAGGAATTCGGCGATCGAGGCACTGGCCGGAGAGGATGGCCAACTCGGACTCGGCCAGATTGAGCCAGCTGCCGTGCTTGGGCGTGTAGTGCCACTCGAACCGCTCGATGATCCGACGGGCCTCGGCCGGGTTAAACGCTTCGTACAATGATGCTGGCATGTGCGTGTTCAGATTGTCCTGAACCAGCACGATCTTGCTCGCGCTCGGGAAGTGGATGTCGGAGAGATCGCGCAGGATCTTGGCATAGTCGATGGCCGTGCGCCGCCCGGTGATCTCGACGTGACGCCAGCCTTCGAGCGGCGCGAACAGCATGAACATGTTGGCCGTTCCGTTGCGCTTGTATTCGTAGTCGAAACGCGCGGGCTGTCCGGGCCGCATCGGCTCGGGTGCGCGTGTTTCAGCGACGAGCTGCTTGGATGTTTCGTCGAGGCAGACCAGCGGGCGCGCCGGATCGTGCGGGCGCGTGTAGACGTCGAGCACATCCTCCATCGCCGCCACGAACGCTGCATTGGCCTTCGGCGGGATCACCCAGTACTTGGTCAGGTGCGGTTTGAGAGCGTTTTTTTGAGCGCGCGGCCGACCGTGTTGAAGTGCGCCGCCGGCACGATCCGGCGCTCGACGACATGCTCGGCCAAGAGGCGGATGGTCCAGCGCGCATGGCCGGGCGGCGGCTTGGAGCAGGCCAGCGCGGTCAGCTTCGCTTGCGCCTCGCCATCGAAGATTGCAGGCGTTGGTGGTGTCTCGCGCTTCTTGCGCGTCAGCACGGCATCGAGCCCTTTGGTCACGAACGTCTCGCGCGTGCGCGACACCATCGTCAGATTGGTGTCCAGCGCTTCGACGATCTGGGCATCCAGCCAGCCCGGACCAGCTTCGGACTGGTCTGCCTTCAGCAGGATGCGCGCCTTGAGGATCGCCTTGGCAGGCGCCTTGCCCTTGGAGATCAGAGCGTTCAGTCGGCCACGCTCGTCGTCGTCGAGTTCGACAATGAATATCTTGGCTGGCATGATTGGATTGCCCTGTCGGTTGAACCCGACAAGACAGGAATCACTGTTCGCAGCGGCTGCATATGAGTCAAATTAGCCGATGCGGACTACTAGGACCAAGCATGACATGCGCGTGAGGATCAGGATTTGCTGCATTTCCTCGCTCGACGAGGCGGCCATGGCTGTGGCCGCGGGGGCCGATGCCATCGGGCTGGTGGGCGACATGCCACCGGGGCCAGACGCAATAACGGACGATCTCGTCGGCGACATCGCCGCCTGACTCAAACCAACCAGCCTCCGGGACTCCCGGGGCGGTTCACCTAGAGCACGTCTGCCCTTGATCGAGCCAATCGCTCGGCGCGAACGTGCGTCTCAAATCTCTGCCGCGGAGTCTGATTCACG
>JANNSW010000062.1:0-1862 GCA_031403055.1 Hyphomicrobiaceae bacterium
TTTCGCGCGGCGATACCCGACAGCGAAGAATTGCGCGAAGCGCACCCAATGACTTTGCCGCGCGGCTGTGGAAGCGGGAATGGGCTTTGCACTTCTTTCTGTTGGGTTTCGCCATGGGCTCAACCCAACCTACACGGGGCGGCATGGCGCCACGCGCAACGTCTGCCGACCACGCAACACCTGCCTACCCCCCGGCCGGCAACACCTTGCCAGGGTTCATGATGCCGTGCGGGTCGAGCGTGCGTTTGATCGAGCGCATCAGCTCGAGCTTCACCGGATCGGCGTGCTCGAGCAAAGCCGCCTGCTTCTCGAGGCCGATGCCGTGCTCGGCCGAGAAGGCGCCGCCGCGGGCGACCAGCCCCTGGTAGACGACGGCCGACACCTCGTCATAACGGTCGCCAATCGGGCGATCCGCGTTGACCGTCAGGTGCAGATTGCCGTCGGCGAGGTGGCCGATGACGTAGAGCCGGAGCGCGGGATCGAGCCGCGCCCGCAGATCGTCCACATAGGCCCCGAGCGCCGGCAACGGCACCGAGACGTCGTACCAGAGCCCGCCCGGAAAAACGCGATCGACGGCCCAGTCCTCGCGCACGCGCCAGAGCTCGGCCCGCTCGCGCTCGCTGCTGGCAAGGATCGCGTCAGTGACGAGGCCGTCCTCCAGGGCCGCGCCGAGCGCCAACTCCAGTGCAGCGCCGGCCGCGCCGGCCTCGCGTGCCGCCACCTCGACCAGCACCGTCACCGGGCCGGCTCCCAATGCCAGCAATCGCTCGAAGCTCAACTCGCGCGCAGTCACGTCGAGCTGGTTGCGGCTCATCAGCTCGACGTGGGTCAGCTGTGCGCCTGCGAGCCGCTCCAGCCGGCGCAGCAGCGCGACGGCCTGCTCCATGCCGCCGAGGACAGCCAGCGCCGTCGCCGGCAGGCCGGGCATCGCCTCGAGCTTGATTGCCGCGCGCGTGACGACGCCCAGCGTGCCTTCCGCGCCGATGAAGAGTTGCTTCACGTCATAACCCTGGTTGGCCTTCAGCACCTGCGTCAGGTCCCAGAGCACGCGGCCGTCGGCGAGCACGGCCTCGAGCCCCAGCACGCGCTGGCGCATGCTGCCGTGGCGGAAGGCCTCCATCCCGCCGGCATTGGTCGAGATCATGCCCCCGATGGTGCAGGAGCCGCGCGCGCCGAGATCGATGCCCGCCGACAGGCCGTGGACGCCGGCGGCCTCGTTCAGCGCCTGCAGCGTGACGCCGGCCTCGACGATGGCGGTGCCGCCGGCAGCGTCCAGCGCCTCGATCCGGCGCATGCGCGACAGCGACAGGATCAGCTCGCCCGGAGCGGAGGTGGCGCCCGCCGCAAGCCCGGTGCGCCCGCCCTGCGGCACGACGGCAATGCGATGGGCGCCGCAGATCGCGAGCACGCGGGCAACCTCCTGCGTGGTCGCTGGCAGCACCGCCAGGCCAGCCCCCAGATTGTCGGGATGGATGCCCGGGTCGAGCGACGCGAGGTCGCTTGCCACCAGCAGATTGCGGCCCCCGGTTGCCGCCTCGAGCTCGGCGATGGCTGAACTGGCGATCAATGGCGACCTCCGCGGCAGGTTCGATCCAGCCAGAGTACACGGCCCCGGCCACTTCGCAATCGCGCCGGGGTGGCCTATGGCCGGCGCGCCCAGGTCGCTAGTGACGTGGACCGCGCCCGCTTGCCTGGCCTAAGCAGACTTTCGTTGGAAGACCAACGAATGCCTGCTTGGATTCTTTTGTTTTCGCAGAGTTTTATCGCCAAACCGGGAAGACCACTTTGGCGAACTCTGCTTAGCCGATGGACTACTCCGTCGCAGCGAGCTCGTAAATGTCCTCTTCCTGGGCGTTGTGGAT
>JANNSW010000063.1:0-11545 GCA_031403055.1 Hyphomicrobiaceae bacterium
GAAGGATTGTCTCGATTCGTTCCGCGGGCAAGAAGTTTCTGAGTGTCGCTGATGTCGCGGCTTGATTGTCGCTGGCGATGCCGGCTGATTGTCGCTGTCCGCCGCGCGTCGAGCGACAATCAGCCAGCGACAATCAACCCCGCATTGCCTCGCCAGAACTGCTCCCGAATCATGACCGTTGCCTCGCCTGAGTTGCTCCCGCGACGGGAGCCGGGTGGAGGGCGGGATGAGGCGGGTCAGCATGGCGACGCGGGACGAGTTGCTTGCAACGGTGAGTGAGCGGTACAGGGCGAGTAGCCGGGCCGACAAGAAGACGATCATCGACGAGTTCGCGGCCTCGACAGGCTACCACCGTAAGCACGCGATGCGCGTGCTTCGCACAGGCCCGTCGGCAACGCGGTCGGCGCCGCGGCCATCGCGACGCATCTACGGAGCGGCCGAGCGCGAGGCGCTGATCGTACTGTGGGAGGCATCGGATCGGGTTTGCGGTAAGCGATTGAAGGCGATCATCCCGACGCTGATCGAGGCGATGGAGCGGTATGGTCATTTGGCGCTGGCGGCCGAGGTGCGGACATCTCTCTGGAAGATGAGCGCATCGACGATTGATCGAGCGCTGCAGCCGCAGCGAGAGAATTGCAGCCCTCGACGCCGGCGAGCCGGAGCAATCTCGACGATCCGGCGCTCGATCCCGGTGCGGACATTTTCGGACTGGCGTGATCCGCCACCCGGGTTCGTAGAGGCTGATCTCGTTGCGCATTCCGGTCCGGTAACGCGCGGCTCGTTCGTGCAGACGCTGGTCGTGACCGATATCGCGTCGGGGTGGACGGAGCTGGCGCCGCTCCTGGTGCGCGAGCAGACGCTGCTGGTCGACGTGCTGGGCGAGATCCGCCGGCGGTTGCCGTTCCCGCTGCTCGGCTTCGACACCGACAACGATACTGTGTTCATGAACGAGACCGTGCGCGACTACTGCGCGGCAGAGAAGATCGAGTTCACGCGGTGCCGGCCGTATCGCAAGAACGATCAGGCACACGTCGAGCAGAAGAACGGCGAGATCGTACGGCGCATGGTGGGATATCGGCGCTACGAAGGTCTGGCGGCGGCGGAGCAACTGGCGCAGCTCTACGCGCCCGCACGCCTGTTCGTGAACGCCTTCCAGCCGTGCTTCAAGCTTGCCGAGAAAACGCGCAATGGTGCGCAAGTGAAGAAACGCTATCACAAGCCGATGACGCCGTGTGATCGACTGCTGACTGACGCTCGCGTGAGCACGGCAACGCGCGAGCGCATCGTCGAGCTTCGCTCCAATCTCGATCCGGTCCAGCTGCTCGCCGAGATCCGCAGTGCACAACGTGCGTTGGTCTCGCTCGCGGACGCAGCGGACGAGGCGTGGATCGCCGCATCGAGATCGGAGCCGCTGGTGTCGCTCGACAGCTTCGTCGCTGGCTTGCGCACCGCCTGGCAGGACGGCGAGGTTCGCCCGACATCGCAGCCGAAGCCGAAATCAAAGCGTGGCCGGCGCCGCCCTGACCCTCTCGCCGCCGTCACGGATGAGCTGCGGGCGTGGTTCGAGGCCGATCCGTCATTGTCCGGCCGGCAGTTGCTCGATCGATTGCAGGCCGAGCATCTCGGTGAATATGCAGACGGTCTCGTGCGTACGGTGCAACGACGGCTGAAGATCTGGCGCAGCGCTCTGGCACATGCGCTCGTGTTCGGCCGAGATCAGGGTGACTCCGGTGACGCTGCTCCAGCCCCCGCGTCGTGTCCGCCGTGAAGCCGTCGACATCGAACTGCGCGGTGAGGGGTCCCAAGATCCATCCGGCAGGGCTCGAGCATTGCGTCGTGCTCGCCACCGTCAAGGTGTGGCCTGGCGACGGCAGAGCCAGCATCGAGGTCAGCGCGACGGCCAACCTTGACGGCGTCTGCGCGCGACGCCATCGGGCTGCCATGCCGGAATGAACAACTGCGCGATGCGCGGCATCGCGTCACTTGACTCAAAAAGAGCCGAGAAAGACCTCGGGAACAAAGTTGAGTGAGGCAATACGGAGTCTCATCCTGATTGTCGCGCGCCAGACGTCTCCCTTGGCATCGGAACGACAGGTTCTCACGTACCATACAAGAGCCTGGTGCGGGCTCGCGCCGTCTTCACGCCGGACGCCGCTCGATCGGTATCAGGTCATCCTTCGAGCTTGTCCCGGGAGAATGGGAAGCCCCCGGTTTCGACGTCACTTAATCTCCTTTCGACGCTTCATCGATCGGTTTGCTTGCGCTCGCCTTCCCGCACCTTGCCTGCCGGGATCGTGTCTCCACTTTTCTACAACGCTCACCACCATCGCTTTTGACGACAGCAGCTTGCCGCGGCGGCGCCTCGCCCGGAAACCGCTGGCCCCAAAAATCTGTGGACGGCTGCGATCTGGCGCGCAATCGCCTGGTTTGCTGCTCGCTTCGGCTTCGAGCCGCAGGAGCTCCCACAAGGAGAAATTGAGCGCCGCCAGCTTGACGCCGACGAGCGCTGCACAACTATGTCCGCAGCCAGGGGTATCGCGTCATGCGAGGGCCGGACGCTGATCGATAGGAGAGATCCAGCCAGTGTTGCGCTCGCCGTATGGGTCGACTTCACGTCAGGTTCCAGATCACTTCACCCATCGATCGGTTGACGCCAGTCGATTTTGACCCGCAACGAGACGAAACTGAAGCTTGGGTTCTCACATCACTGGAGCCTTTCGATTGGATATCAAGCAGTCCCAATCGCCTACATGACGAGACAAACATTCGTGGAGGCGTTGTTCCGCCAGTTGTACGGGTCTGTCCTCATTCGATGCGACTGCAAGAGGGTCAGAGTGTTTTCGGCCGAGTGGTCGCAGCTCACGTCGGCTTTGACAGAATGACCACGGCCCGGCCGATCAGCCCTGTGCAATCGTCTTGATCAGGCAGTCGGCCTTGCAGACGCTATCGCGCTGGAGATAGGCCATCGCCTTGAGCGACGCCGCGTGCGCCTCCTCGCTCGAGCCGACACCGCAATCCGAAAGCACCTGCAGATGGTAGTCGCGCATGTGGGCGTCGACGAAGGTGTAGTGGATGTTGACGTCGGTGAGGCTGCCGAGGATGACGAGCCGCTCGGCCTCGAGGCCGCGCAGCAGCACCTCGAGATCCGTGCCGTAGAAGGACGAGTAGCGGCGCTGCACGATCAGGTGCTCGTTGTCACCCTCGGGTGCCAGGCCGTCGATCAGCTGGGTGCCGAGATCGCCTTCGAGGCAATGCGGTCCCTCGGCGCCATCGAGCTCGCGGCCGAAATCGATCCGGCTCCTGCGGTGCACCTCCTGGCAGAACACCACCGGCATTCGGACCCGTCGTGCCGCGCCGATCACGCGAGTCGCATTGGCCGCACGCTCCTCGAAGCCTTCCATGTGCGGAATCCCACCGATGTCCATGGGCAACCCCGCATCCTTCTGCAATCCGACGGCCAACAGCACCGTGTGCATGCTCCCCTCCTCTCAATAGGCCGTAACCTGGCCATCCGAGCGCGGATCGGCCGCACCGACCAGCGCACCGTCGCCCATCACCGCGATCACCTGGGCGTGGCCCATGATGTCCTGACTGGGCCCCAGCTGCTCGACCTCGTGGGCCCGCTCTCGAAGCCCCACGACGATTTCTGCTGCGATCCCGCCCTCGACCAGGACTGGCAGCCGCGGCAGGTCCGAGCGATCGAGATACCAGCGCGGCCGCGACACCGCCTGCTGGGGATCGAGGCCACCGTCTGTCAGGTCGAGGATGAGCTGGGTCTGCGTCTGGACCTGACCATCGCCGCCCATGCAACCGAGCACCAGGGCCAGCTCGCCGCCCCGGGTCGCGATGGTCGGCATCAGCGTGTGCGGCGGGCGCCGGCCGGGCGCGAGCTCGGATGGTGCTCCAGGTACCAGACTGAATCCGGCGCCCCGGTTCTGCAGGGTGAATCCGCCCTCGGGCACCGGGATGCAGCTGCCGAAATCGAAGAACACGCTCTGGATCAGCGAGACCGCGAGCCCATCGGAGTCGACGACGGCGAGGTGGGCGGTATCGCCCTTGGTCGCGCCGGCGACCGGCGGCGGCAGGCGTGGCAAGCCGGCGCAGTGTTCATTGAAGTTTCTTGCTTGCGCTACGACCGCCTCGTCGCTCCACAGGTCCTGTAACTGGGGCTCCATCTGGCTTCGGTCGCCGAGGCGAAGATCGCGCTCGTGCAGCGCGGCGGCAAGTGCCTCGACCATCAGATGCACGGCGTGCGGTGTTTCGATGGAGATCCGCTCCGGCTCCAGCATCTCGATGAACCGGAGCGCGAACAGCAGCGCGAAACCTTGCGTTGAGGGACCACTCGTGCAGATCTGGAGATCGCGGAAGGGCGAAGCGATCGGCTCGAGCCAGTCGGCGCGATGCTGCGATAGATCGAGAGGCGCAAGCACTCCACCATGGCGCCGGCAGGCCTCGACCACGGCACGCGCGAGCGGGCCCTCGTAGAGCGCACGACCATTGGTTCGCCCGATCTCGCGCAAGGTCGCCGCCAGCTGCGGTTGCCTCAGCCGCGACAGCAGAGCGGGCGGCCGGTCGTCGCTCGCATAGAGTGCAAGGGCGTTCTTGGCTCGGAGCTCGCCCTCGACCACCAGAAAGCTCGCCGCGAGGTGGCGGCTGACGTAAAAGCCTTCGGCGGCGAGCCCGGCCGCCAGCTCGATCAACTCGGTGAGCGGGCGCGAGCCATAGCGGGCTGCGGCCTCGGCCCAGCCCGAGACGGCACCGGGCACGCTGACCGACAGGCCCGAGCGCTTCGGGATGGCCGTCAGTCCACGCGCGCGCAAATCCGCCGCATCGACCGCCATCGGCGCCCGGCCGGATGCGTCCAGCACGCGCAAGGCGCCGGTCGGCTCGCGGATCAGCCAGAAGGCATCCCCGCCGGGACCGCACTGCATCGGGCAGGTGACCATGATGGCGGCGCTCGTCGCGATCGCCGCGTCGACGGCATTGCCGCCGCTCTTTAGCACGTCGAGCCCGATCTGGGAGGCGAGATGATGTGGCGAGGTGACCATGCCCCGGCCGCCGATCACTGGCCTGAAGCCCGCGAGATGCGGCACCGGCTCGCCATCGCAGAGCCAGGGCCAGCCGCGAGCGGTCGAAGCCGTCATCGAATGGCTTTCAGGAAGAGCTTGGTGCGCTCCTCCCGGGGACGCATGAAGAGGTCCTCGGCAGCGCCTTCCTCCACGATGACACCCTCGTCCATCATCACGACGCGATCGGCGACCTCGCGGGCAAAGCCCATCTCGTGGGTGACGACGATCATGGTCATGCCGCCCTTGGCGAGGGTCTTCATGACGTCGAGAACCTCGCCGACCGTCTCGGGATCGAGCGCGGATGTCGGCTCATCGAACAGCATCAGCGCTGGCTTCATCGCGAGCGCGCGGGCGATCGCCACCCGTTGCTGCTGGCCGCCGGACAGTTGCGATGGGTAGCTCGTGAGCTTATCGCCGAGACCGACCCGCTCCAGGAGCGCACGCGCCTCCGGCTCGATCTCGGAGCGCGATCGCTTCAGCACCCGCTGAGGGCCGACAGTCACGTTGTCGAGCGCAGAGAGATGCGGGAACAGGTTGAAGCGCTGGAACACCATGCCGATGTTCTGGCGCTGCCCGGCGACGACGGATTCGCGCTCTTCCACCATCCGGTCGCCAGTCTCGCGATAGCCGACCAGGCGGTCCTGCACATAGATGCGCCCGCTGTCGATCTTCTCCAGGTGATTGATGCAGCGCACGAGCGTCGTCATGCCGGAGCCAGAAGGACCGATCACGCACACGACCTCGCCGCGCCGGACCTCCATCGACACGCCCCGCAGCACCTCGAGCGAGCCGAAGGACTTGCGGACGTCGACGATCCGCACGATGGGTAGCGAAGTCGTCATGCCGTTGGCCTTGTCGGTCATGGCTAGCGCTGCCCCGAGAGCAGTGATCTCTCCTTGTAGGTGGCTTTGAAGGCCTTCTGCGCGGGCAGCTCGTGCCGGCTGAAATAGGTCTCCAGCCACTTCTGGCCGATCCCCATCAGCGTGGTCAGGACCAGGTACCAGATGGCCGCGACCAGAAAGAGCTCGAACGTCCGGAAGGTCGCGGCATTGATGTTCTGCATGGTTCCGAACAGCTCGCGGATGCCGATCACGCTCAGCAACGAGGTGCCCTTGATCATCAGCGTCAGCTCGTTGCCGAGCGGCGGCATGACGATGCGCGCCGCCTGTGGCAGCACGATCCACCGCATGGCGGTCGAGCTGCGCATGCCGATCGCCCGGGCCGCGTCGAACTGGCCCTTGTCGATCGAGGAGATGGCGGCGCGGAAGATTTCCGCCATGTAGGCGGCCTCGTTGAGCGATAGCGTGATCAGTGCCGCCTGCATTGGGCCGGTGATCGTCAGCGGGCCGAGCACGATGTCGGGATACTTGTAGAGGCCGGCGGCGGCGACGCCGGTGTAAATGATGAGGAGCTGCACCAGGATGGGCGTACCGCGCCACACCCAGACATAGAACCGCGCCCCCCATTCCAGCAGCTTGAAGCGCGACATGCGGGCGAGCGCAACCAATAGCCCGATCGCGACGCCGAAGCTCTGGGCGATCACCGCGATCATGATGGTGAGGCCGAGTCCCCGCCAGACGATCCACGGCGGATCGAACAGATAGCGGGTGAAGAATGTCAGGTCGAAGTCAATATTGCCGAGCATGGGGTACCGGTCGGGGCTACGGACGATGCGATCGGGAGGGCAGCCACCGGCGACGAGCCGTTCCGCCGCCCACCCGTTCAGTGCGCGTTGCTCACTTCGGCGCGTTGTCGATGTTCATCGCCTGGAAGCTCCACTTCTCGAGGATCTTGGCATAGGTGCCGTTGGCCTTGATCTCCTCGAAGGCGGCCTTCACCGCCTCGTGCAGGTCCTTGTCCTTGTGCAGCGTCGCGACCCCGTTCGGCAGTGCGCCGATCTGCGGGCTCGCCAGCTTGACGAGACCGGGCTTCTGCTTGTTGAAATAGCCAGCCTGGTCGGTCGAGCCGTAGTAGACTTCGGCGAGGCCTGCGGTCAGCTGCTGGAAGGCGTCGGTTCCGCTCTGCAGCGTGACGATGTTGATCTCCGTCTTGCCTGCGGTTTTCAGCACCTCGTTCGCCTTGACCAGATTCTCCTCGAGCGTCGAGCCGGAAGCGACCGACACCTTGTGCCCGGAGAGATCCTCGAGCGTGTCGAACGTCAAGGCGCTGTCGCCCTTGACGATGAGGGCATTGCCCGAGAAGGCGTAGTTCACGAAGTCGACCACCTCGCGACGCTCGGGCTTGTCGTAGAGACCCGAGATGATGGCGTTGCACTGGCCAGCCTGGAGGGCCGGGATGAGGCCGTCGAAGGCAATGTTGTTGTGCTCGGATTTGACGCCCATCGCAGCCGTCAGCGCGGCGGCGATGTCGATGTCGAAGCCTTCCGGCTGCAGCGTCTCCGGATTGATGTACTCCCACGGCGGGAAGGCGAGCTCCGTGCAGAACACGACCTTGCCAGCCGTCTTGTATTTCTCCGGCGCCATCACCTCGGCATGAGCGGCTCCTGCGCCGAACGCCGCAATGGCGAGCAGCATGGCTCCCGTCGCCAGCTGATGTCTGTCTACGAAACTTTTCATCCGAACCTCCCTGGAATTGCGAGGCCGCTTTGCGACCCTCGGCCGGCCGTGCACTGATACTGCGAACCCGGTCGTTGGCCGCTACGCCGGGTATTCCTCAGGCGGCACTCTCCGTGGAGTGGCGCTTGCGATAATGCTCCATCACCTCGTCCCTGGCTTGCCGGACGATCCTCGTCATCTCTCGTGCGGCGCGCTTGGAATCGCGCGCCGCGAGCGCCTCCAGCAGCAAAGCCTGAACCTCGACTGGCCGTCCAGGATCGGCGACACCGAGCACCGACAGGATCTGCCGTACCTCGATCGCGATCTCGTCGAACAACCGGATCAGGCGGCCGTTGCCGGAAAGTGCGCAGATGCTGCGATGAAACGCGACGATCGCCTCGATCAGCTCGGGCTCGCGGCCACGCTGGGCGCTGGCGACGATGCGTCCGTGCTGCTTGCGCAGAGCCAGCAGACCGGCGTCGTCGGCGCGCTCGATCGCGGCCCGGACGGCCGCCACCTCGATGCACTCGCGCAGCTCGTAGAGGTCCTCGATCTCCTTGCCTTGGAACTTGCGAACAAAGAAGCCGCGCCTCGCCAGGGAAATCAGCAGGCCTCTTTGCTCGAGTAGTCGGGCAGCCTCGCGCACGGGTCCTCGGCTGATGCCGAGCCGGCCGGCGATCTCTCCCTCGACCAGACGCTGGCCGGGCAGCAGCTCCCCGATCGTGATCGCGTGCAGAATCCGATCCTTCGCCTGGGTGACGAGGCTGACGGTCGTGAGTGCTTCGAACGAATCTTGCATGCCGTTCCTGCCAGGTTGGGCGGTTGCGGCGAGAATTGACACTGTGTAGCAGATGAAGCATCGTACAGCCTGACTGTCAACAGTTTGCAGTCCACCAGATCACCCGAAGCCCACCGGTATGGCGCCGCAGCGTAGGTCGGGCGAGGCCGGTTCTCGCGCCAGGAGACCTGTCGTGCAGGTCAAGGCATGGCATCACACCTCGCTCGCCGTCGCCGACCTGGACAAGGCGGTAGGCTTCTACGTGGCAGCCTTCGGCTACCGCCTCGCCTTCGAGGAGCGCGGCATGACGCGCGAGATCCGCCGCATGACCGGCCGGCAGTGCCTGTCGTGCGATCTCGCAATGCTGATCTCGCCGGTCTCAGCGCAGATGCTCGAGATCATCGCGTTCAAGGGCGCGGGCCGGGCGCTGTCCCTGCCGTTGCCTCCCGGATCCGGCCATATCGCGTTCCAGGTCGCGAGTCTCGATCGGGCAGCCTCGCATGTCCGTGGCCTCGGAGCCGAAATGCTGGGCGAAGTCACAGAGTTTCCCGAAGGCCGCGCCGCGTACTTTCGTGAGCCGGGCGGCTCATTTTTCGAGCTGGAGGAGCTGACCGATGAAGGCTGGGCCAAAGAAGGGGCTTAGGGCGCCGGCGGAGGAGACTGCCACCGCTCAGCTCGATGCCGTGCGTGTTCCTTCGGATCACCTGTCGGTCGACGCGCATGGCAATCTGCTGATCGAGGACGTGGCGGCGCGCGACCTTGTGGAGCGTCACGGCTCGCCGCTGTTCGTTCTGTCGGATGCCACGCTGAGGGCGAACTATCGTCGGATCCGGGCCGCCTTCGCGGCCGAATGGCCGCGGCCGGTCAATGTCATGTACGCGATCAAGTGCAATCCGAGTTTCGCCGTTAGGGCGGTCCTTCATCAGGAGGGCGCAGGCGGCGATTGCTTCGGAACCGGCGAGCTCGAGGCGACATTCGCCGGCGGTGCGGACCCGTCGAGGATCGCGCTCAACGGCTCCAACAAGTCGGACGCCTTGATCGCCCGGGCAGTCGACCTCGGCGTCACTATCAACATGGATGCCGAAGACGAAGTCGATCAGATCGAGGCGATCGCCGCTGCGGCCGGCAAGCGCGTGCGCGTCATGATCCGCCTGAAGATCGTGCCGCCCGAATATGCCGACTACGAGAGCGATCTGGTCAATTTCAAGGGCGATTTCCGCGAGGAGCTGTCACGCCTCAAGTGGGGAGTGACGCCCGAGGTCGCGGCGCGCATGATCGCCCGCATCGCGTGCTGCCCGCACCTCGACTTCGCCGGCTACCATTCCCATCTCGGGCGGCTCTCGCAGCGTGTCGAACATCGGGCGGCCTACGACGGCGAGATCGGCCGGGTCGCTGCCGAGCTGTTCCGCGAGACTGGCTTTGCCCCGCGCATCATCGACGTCGGTGGCGGCTGGCCGCGGGAACGCGATCCCGAGTCGAAGAGCCTCACGCGCAATGAGAGCCTGATCGAGGTCTATGCCAAGGCCTCCTGCCGGGCCCTGCGGACACCACTCGAGGCCGCAGGTATGGCACTCCCCGATCTCTGGCTCGAGCCCGGGCGCTACATCGCCGGCAATGCCGGCGTGCTCCTGACCACCGTCGGCGTCGTGAAGTCGGACGCCGGCTACACTTGGCTGAACGTCGATGCGAGCACCAATCTGATGCCACTGCTCGGCAACGGCATGGAGGGCACGCTCAATCACGTGATCGCCGCAAGCCGGATGCACGAGCCGCTCGCCGTCACGGCCGACGTGGTCGGTCCGATCTGCATTCCGAGCGTGATGGGTGCCGGCTGCCGGCTGCCGTCACTCGGCCGTGGCGACCTCATCGCGATCCTCGACGCCGGCATGTACACCGAGTCCGACGCTCACAATCTCAACTGGATGACCAAGCCCGCAACCGTGATGGTGCGTGGCAGGGAGGTGGGCGTCGTGCGCGTGGCGGAGACGCTCGATCGCATGTTCGGCACGCAGCGCCTGCCCGATTGGCTGCGCGACGTGAACCACCCACCCTCGTCCTTCCGCGATGCGGCGATCACAGGAGACGACAAGTCGTGAACGAGCTCATCGTCGGCAAGCCGGTTCTGGTCGTCATCGACATGCAGCGGAGCGGCGGGCTCTCCTTCGCCGAAGCCGGTATGACCACCATGCCGGGCTTTGCGGATCGGGTCGCCCGGATCCGCCGCATGGTCGATGCGGCGCGCGCGGCCTCGGTGCCGATCATCTTCTTCGCCGAGCTGCACCGGCCCGATCACGTCGACTTCGGCCGCGAGCTCGACGGCGATGAAGACGTGCATTGCGTCGAGGGAGCGCGTGATACCGAGCTCGTCGAGGAGCTGTGCCCGTCGGGTCCGCGCGAGTACCTGATCGGCAAGCGCCGCTACTCCTGCTTCTTCGGCACCGACCTGCTGATCCTGCTGCGCGGCCTGAAGGCGGAGACGCTGATCCTCGCCGGCGAGCTGACCGACGTCTGCGTCCACTACACCTTCGTCGACGGCCACCAGCACGACTACTACATGCGCGTCGCGACCGATTGCGCCGGCGGGTCTTCGCAAGCCCGCCACGAGGCCTCGCTCGATGCCATGCGCTACCTACAGCACGAGGCTTTGACCACGAGCGGGCGGGTGATCGAGGCGCTGCAGGCGCACGCGGCGCCGGCTGCTCACCGCGCCAGCGCGTAGAGGCTTCGCCGCGGGTCGGCGCCTCCGCCCAGCACGCGCTGGCCGTCGGCGGGCGCCTGCATGTCCATGGCGATCGCTGCGCCGGCCGAATCGAACTCCCACTCCGGCCAGAGATGGATGCGATGGCCGCGGCGCGCCGACGCTCGCCCGGTTGACGGTGGCGGCCAGCCAGCTCCGTGATCTGGCGCATAGTTGAGTTTGGGGGGAGTGCCATGACCGATGTGAGTGCGGCTCAAGGAGCCGCTGCGCCTGCGAGCGCGGCGCCCGCAAAGGTCGGCAAGGCCGGAATCATCAGCTGGGTCCTGTTCGAGATGGCCCATTGCACAAACGGATCAACTCGAAAGCCGGGTGAGTTAAATGCGACAGCAACGTCCGTGCTAGCCGGGAACAACGCCGCGAACGCCATCGCCAAATGGCCACCAAG
>JANNSW010000064.1:0-1640 GCA_031403055.1 Hyphomicrobiaceae bacterium
CGCTTGAACTACCCCCGGCGTTTTCATAGAGTGGAACGAAATTCCGCGCATTGGAACAGCCACAGTGGGAGCCCCGACACTCATGTCCCAGTTCTTTTTCGACAAGGATGCCGATCTCAGCGTCCTGAAGGGTGAGACGATTGCCGTCATCGGCTATGGCAATCAAGGCCGCTCGCAGGCGCTCAACATGCAGGACCAGGGTCTCGATGTCGTGGTCGGCAACATCGAGGACGAGTACGCCGAGACGGCGCGCAGGGACGGTTGGGAGCTGCTGACGATCGCGGAGGCCGCCCGGCGCGCCCGCGTCAAGCTGATGCTCACCTCCGACGACAGCCAGCCCGAGGTCTACGAGCAAAGGGTGAAGGGCTCGCTCAGGACGGGCGATCTGCTGGCGTTTGCCCACGGCTTCAACATCCACTATGGCGTCGTGACTGGCTGGTCGAATGCTCGCACGGCTCGTCGGCCCAGTGCTGCGAGAGAAAGGCGAGGTTGGCGGCGATCGTGATGTTCGATTTGTAGCCGTGGGTGACGACGCGCTTCTTCAATTTCCTGGCCAGCTTCGAGATCCGCATCAGCTCGGTCAGGCCGCCGCACATGGTGACGTCGGGTTGCGCGATATCGGCCTTGCCGACCCGGAACATCTCCTCGTACTCGAAGCGCGTTGCGAGGCCCAGGTCGCCGGCCCCGATCGGCACGCCGAAACCCTGGAACTTGGTATGGCCCTTCAGGTCGTCGAGGGGGAGCGGGGCCTCGATCCACTCCAACTTGTTCTGGGCGAAGATCGGCATCAGCGGCACGCCTTGCTCGGCCTTGGTCCAGCCGGTCGCGCAATCGACCATCAGCCTGATACCGGAGCCGACATGCTGGCGCGTTGCTTCTTGCCGAGGAGCGCATGCACCGGCTTGCCCTCGGCCTTGCCCTTCAGGTCCCAATGCGCAAGGTCGACGCCGCTGATCGCATGGATCACGACGCCGCGCCGGCCATAATAGAAAGTCCAGTTGTACATCTTGTCCCAGAGGGCTTCGATGTCGCTCGGGTCCTCGCCGACCACCACCTCCTCGAGGCCCATGGCGTGGGTGTGCGAGCGCGGCGCATCGACGATCGCCTTGATGACGGAGGGAACGCTGTCGACCCCGGCGATACCGACGAGGCCCTTGTCGGTGTGAACGCGGGCGACGCAGTAGTCTTGGGAGCCGTCGAGCCCGGTCCCCTTCCAGCCGGGAACCCTCAGCTCGATGACCTCGATGTCGGTGACTTCATGATGCCCTCACTCAGAGCTTTGGCTGTCCAGTTAGGACACTCCGAACAATAACCACTCCGTGTTGTCGTCAAGTCGAGCACGGGATCTGTAGGGTGCAATGGGCCTTCATCAGGCCGTATTGCACCACCCTGGATCGCAACGCCAGCCGAAGGTGCAATACGGCGAAGGTGCCTATCGCACCCTACACCAAGGCACAACCGCTCGCGAAAAAGATTCAGTTATTGTTCTGGCTGTCCTTAGACCGCGGCCTGCCCGGCCTTCTCGTGCAGGCGAGCCAGGGCATCCATGAGCGAGCCTTCGGCGAGGTCGCCACGCAGATGCCGCTCGACGAGGTCACCGGCTTTCTCCTGAAAGCCGAGGTAGCCGGCGTAGCGCGGCC
>JANNSW010000065.1:0-1721 GCA_031403055.1 Hyphomicrobiaceae bacterium
CAAGGGTCTGCTCGGCGTCGCCGAGAAGCACGGTGTGGTGATCTGCCCCAACGCCCCTGTCGAGAAGCTCGCCCAGAGCGGCACAGGCTGGCGGGTGACGACGCGGCGCGGCGAGATCGAGGTGGGCGACGTGGTGATCGCGACCAATGGCTACACGGGCGACGTGACCCCGCAATTGCAGCGCCGCGTGGTGCCGGTCGGCAGCTACATCATCGCGACCGAGGAGATGCCCGAGGACCTCGCCTTCTCGCTGATGCCAACCAACCGCAGCATCTACGACACGCGCCGCGTGCTGACCTACTACCGCATGTCGGGCGACCGGCGCCGCCTCATCTTCGGGGGCCGCGCGAAATTCGGCTTCACCGAGCCGCTCGATACCGCGCCCATTCTCTACAAGTTCATGACCGACCGCTTTCCCCAGCTGAAGGGCGTCAAGCTCACCCACGCCTGGACCGGCAACGTCGCCTTCACCTTCGACGAGGTGCCGCACATGGGCAAGCTCGACGGCATGCACTTCGCGCTCGGCTGCAACGGCTCGGGCGTCGCCATGATGACCTATCTGGGCACCCAGACCGCCCGCAAGATCGCAGGCGTCGCCAACTATGCCTGCGCCTTCGACAATCCGGAGTTTCCGACCCATCGCCTCTACAACGGCGATCCGCGCCCGTTCCTGCCCTGGCTCGGCCGCTATTTCCGCACCCGCGACTGGCTCGACCGGCACATCGGCCTCTGACGGGTTCAGCGGGCGAGGACGATTTCGGTCCCATGCAGGGCGAGCGCGCCAGCGAGCGCTTCGCCGGGTCGCTGGTCGGTCACGAGCAGGTCGACCGCGGTCAGGTCGGCAAAGCGCACCAATGCCCGGCGGCCGAATTTGGTCGCATCCGCGATGACCACGACCCGCGCCGCTCGCCCCATGAAGGCACGCTTCACCTCCGTGTCCTCGGGCGAATAGTCGAACAGCCCGTCCTCTCCGATCCCCGACGCGCCGATGATGGCGGTATCGAACCAGAGGCTCGCGATCTCGCCGACCGCCCGCGCGCCGCCGACCGCATGCTCGCGCTCGCGCACGCGCCCGCCCGGCACATAGACTTCGACACCACTGTCGGCCAGCAACCCCGCCGCCCGGAGATTGCTGGTCACGACCTTGAGGTCGGATCGGCCGTTGAGGGCGCGCGCAAAGGCGAGCGCCGTCGTGCCGACGTCGAGGGCGAGCGTCTCGCCCGGAGCGATGCGCCGAGCCGCCTCCAGCGCAATGGCCTCCTTTGCCGCCATGTTGCGACGACGGCGGGCTTCGAAGGCCGGTTCGAAGGGGTCGAAGGCGCCGTCGTCGGCGACGCGTGACAGCACGGCGCCGCCATGGGTGCGCTTCAAGGCCGTCTCGACCTCGAGCGCGGCTAGATCGCGCCTGATGGTGATGGAGGAGACGCCCATGGCGGCGGCGATGTCACCGACGGTCATGAAGCCGGCGCCGGCCACGAGCTCGACGATGCGGGTTCGTCGCCCCGTCGGGACGAGCGCGACGGCAGCGACTGGTCCGCCAGTCTCGACGTGGTGTCGCTTCGCCCGCATGGGGAATTGGCCTCGATGATCGTTATCGATCAGATTCGCATGTCGGATGGTCCAAGTCCACCAGCTTGCACGGCGGACTTTTTCATGCATGATGATCGATATTGATCATCACAGGCTGGAACGCCGATGCTCGACGATCTCAAAGGCAAGCG
>JANNSW010000066.1:0-13568 GCA_031403055.1 Hyphomicrobiaceae bacterium
GACGAGTTTTTCGCAAGGCCTGCACTCGTCCGTCTGGGAGCATCTGGCGACGCCGGGCGCGAAACCGAAGACCGGCGCGCATGTCGCCCGCGCGGCCGGCAGCTACATGGCGGCGCAAATGGAATCTGGGCATTGCTGCCCGATCACGATGACGAGCGCCGCCATCGCCACATTGCAGAACGCCGCCCCCGGCCTGCTCGCGGGCCTGCTGCCCAAGCTGCTCTCGCGCCGGTACGACGCGCGCTTTTGCCCAACGTCGCAGAAAACCGCGATCACCATCGGCATGGGCATGACCGAGAAGCAGGGCGGCAGCGACGTGCGTGCGAGCACCACCCGCGCCGAGCCGATCACGGGCAGCACCGAGAGCACGCACCTGATCACCGGTCACAAATGGTTCATGTCGGCGCCGATGAGCGACGCCTTTCTGGTGCTCGCCCAGGCGCCCAAGGGCTTGTCGTGCTTCTTCGTGCCCCGCTTCCGCGGCGATGGCACGGTCAATCCGCTGCGCTTCCAGCGGCTGAAGGAAAAGCTCGGCAACCGCTCGAACGCCTCCTCCGAGGTCGAGCTGCAGGGCGTGACGGGGATGCTGGTGGGCGAGGAAGGCCGCGGCGTTGCAACCATCATCGACATGGTGACGCTGACGCGGCTCGACTGCATCATCTCCTCGGCCGGCCTGATGCGGCTCGGCCTTGCCAATGCCATCCACCACGCGCGCCACCGCCAGGCCTTCGGCCGCAAGCTGCTCGACCAGCCGATGATGGAAGCGGTGCTCGCCGATCTCGCGCTCGAGGTCGAAGCGGCGACCGCTCTCGCCTTCCGCCTCGCCCGTGCCTTCGACCATGCCGATGTGGAGGGGGAGGCCGCGTTCCGGCGCTTGATGACGCCCGTGATCAAGTACTACGTCTGCAAGGTTGGCCCGGCCTTCGGCGCCGAGGCCATGGAGTGCCTGGGCGGCAACGGCTACGTGGAGGATGGGCTGCTGGCGCGTGCCTATCGCGAGCTGCCGGTAAACGCCATCTGGGAAGGCTCGGGTAACATCATGTGCCACGACGTGCTACGGGTGCTGATGAAGGAGCCCGAGGCTGCCGAGGCCGTCATCGACGGGCTCGCGAAGTCGGTCGGCCGCGACAAGCGCCTCTCGGCCGCGCTCGATCGCGTGCGCGAGCCGCTGCACAAGCCCCGCGACCTCGAGCTCAATGCGCGCGGTCTGCTCGAGGGACTTGCGACCGTGGTGGCCGCCGCGCTGCTCCGGTCGAGCGCCCCGCCCTGCGTGTCGGACGCCTACATCGCGACCCGGCTCGAAGGCGGCCTGCGCCGCACCTACGGCCAGGGCCTCGCGGCAGCCGAGCGTCGCAAGATCATCGACCGGGCGTTTGCGGGATAGGCTCATACGAAATCCGGTCGATTTCTTGCCATTCCGTTTCCCCGGATGCCGCTGCAAGCGGCACTCCGGGGCCCAGTGCCGCGACTTCGGCGGCTGCCGCATGTGGCCCTCGGTCCCGGCTCTCATGCGGGAGTGACGACGGGCAAACCAGCGCAAGATGCTGGCCCGCCCTCGGCTGGGAAATCGGAGCTGATCGAGCTGATCTGATATCAGGCGATCGCGAGGGGCGCGGCTTTGCGTGGCGGGGGAAAGGCCGCGTCGAGGGCGGCGAGATCGCCCGCAGCGAGCACGAGATCGGCCGCGCGGGCGTTGTCGCGCACATGCTCGAGCTTCGCCGATTTCGGGATCGAAATGACGTGGGGATGGCGCAGGGTCCAGGCAATCGCGATCGTGGCCGGTGAGACACCATGCTGCTTGGCGATCGCAGCGACCGTCTTGTGGCCAGTGACGGCGGACCCGCCGAGCGGGGTGTAGGCCATCACGGCTATGCCGGCCTTGGCGCTCTGGCCAATCAGGTCAAATTCGACGCCGCGCTCGCCGAGGTGGTAGAGCACCTGGTTGGCCCGGCAATTGGCTCCCGACGGCGCAACGGCCACGGCTTTCATCGCGGCGGCATCGAGATTGCTGACGCCCCAATGCCGGATCTTGCCGGCGGCGCGCAGCTGCTCGAAGGCGGCGATCGTGTCGGCGAGGGGAAAGCTGCCCTGCCAGTGCAGCAGATAGAGATCGATGCGGTCGGTCGCGAGGCGTTTCAGGCTGCGCTCGCAGGCTTCGACCGCACCCTGGCGTGAGGCATTGTGGGGATAGACCTTGGAGACGATGAAAGCTTGATCGCGCCGCCCCTTGACGGCTTCGGCGACGACCTCCTCGGCGCCTCCCTCGCCATACATCTCGGCCGTGTCGATCAGGGTGAGGCCCAGCTCCATGCCGAGTTGAATCGCCTTCACCTCGTTGGCGCGGTCGCCTGTGCGCTCGCCCATCTTCCAGGTTCCCTGGCCGAGTTGGGGCACCTGCTCGGCTCCGGCGATCGGCACGGTACGCATTTTGGGGTCCTCCTGCTACGCTTCATCCCTGCTACGCTTCATCTGCTCCCTTACCCGGCATCCCGGACGGCTGCAGGCCGATCCGGGATCTCCTCCGGCAGCACCGCGCTCGTGGCGGAGATCCCGGCGCGCGTGCCGGGGCCGGCACTTGGCCGGGATGCCGGTTGGAGGGACCACACTCATTGCAGCGCCGGCCGCTTCTGCTTGCTCCCATACCAGCCGCCGACCGCGGTCTCGTAGGCCATGCCGATGCGGAAGACGTTGTTGTCGGCAAACGTCGGGCCGACGATCTGCAGGCCGGTCGGCACGCCGTTGTTGGCGCGGCCCGAGGGCACCGACAGCACCGGACAGCGGCTCATGGTATTGAAGCAGGTCGTCATCGCCCAGCCGAGCGCCGGGTGGACTTCCCTGCCATTGATGCGGAAGGGCGTGTGGCGGACATAGTCCATGTCGGCCGGCACCAGCGTCGTGGCGAGCGTCGGGCAGACGAGTACGTCGTAGTTTCCGAGCAGCGGCCCGAGCGTCGAATACATGCGCCCCGCTGTCTCGAGCGATTTGAGGAACGAGACGGCGGTGCTCCGGCGAGCCTCCTCGGCGAACCAGACGGCATAGGGGTTCATCTCCTCGCCGAGCTGATCGCGGTACTGCAGCATCAGCGAGCCGAACAGGTGGCCGAGATAGTGGAGACCCGACTCGAAGCACTCCTGGTCCCAGCCGAGATCGACCTCCTCGACCACGGCGCCGAGGTCGCGGAAGGTCTGCAGCGCGGCCCGCGTGTTGGCCTCCACCTCGGGATCGACCTCGAACATGGCGAGATCGATCGAGGCTGCGATCCTCACGCCTTTCAAGCCGGGATAGCGCGTGGGCAGCGTGAGCTTGGGCTTCACGGTCGCGATGTCGCGCGGGTGCGGGCCGCTCATCACGTTCTGCATCAGGATGCAGTCCTCGACCGTGCGCGCCATCGGGCCGGTGTGATTGTAGAAATCGAGGCTGAAGGGGGGATCATCGGGATTGCGGCCATAGGGCGGCTTGAAGCCGACGACGCCGCAGAAGGACGCCGGGATGCGGATCGAGCCGCCGATATCGGAGCCGGTCGCAAGCGTCGTCGCACCAGCCGCCAGCGCCGCTCCCGACCCGCCCGAGGAGCCGCCCGGCGTGCAATCGAGGTTCCAGGGATTGCGCGTCACGCCCCACATTTTCGAATGCGTGAAGCCCGCGCAGGAGAATTCTGGCGTCGCGGTGCGGCCATGGAAAATGATGCCGGCGTCGAGCAGCCGCTCGTTGGTGGGGGACGTCTTGTCAGGCACGAAATCCTTCATCAGCGCGGTCGCGTTCGAGGTCGGATAGCCCTTGATGAAGCTCTCGTCCTTGATGGCGACGGGCAGGCCTTCGAGCGCGCCGTCGGCATGGCCCTTCGCATAGCGCGCTTCGGCCTTCCTCGCCTGCTTCAGTGCCTCGTCATGGTGTTTGAACGTGAAGGCGTTGATCGTGGGCTGCACGCTGTCCGCGCGCGCGATCACCGCCTGCATCAGCTCGACGGGCGAGAGTTTTCGCGTGCGAAAGAGGCGGAGCGCATCGGCGGCGGGGAGATAGCAGAGGTCGAGATCGGTCATGCATTGCCTCCGAGCGCGCGCGCAATCGCCCGGATCGCGGCGAGGGTATCGAGCGTGTAGTCGAGGTTGAGGAAATCCGGGTAGCTCGAGAGCTTGACGACCACCATCTCGTGCTCGGGGGCGATGTAGATCAGCTGGCCGAAGACGCCACGCGCCATGATGGTTTCCCGGCTTGAATCCTCGACCCAGAACTGATTGCGGTAGCAGCCCTTGGGGAGCGAGACCTGCAGGTGCGCGTTGGCGAGGCCGTGGGCGCCGCGCCGGGTGTCGGCGACCCAGGGTGGCGGAACGACCTGGCGGCCCGCTGACTTGCCGCCATTCAGGTGAAGCAGGCCGACGCGCGCGTAATCCCGCATGGTTGCATTGAACCCGCCACTTGCGAGCGCATAGCCGGCAGGATCGACCGTGAAGCAGGCCGATTCCTCGGCTCCCATCGGCGCCCAGATCTCGTCGGAGACGATCCGCGGCAGGCGGCGGCCCGAGGCGCGCTCCATGCAGAAGGCGAGCACGTCGGTCTCGACCGAGCGGTAGAGGAAGCGGCTGCCGTGCTCGGCCTCGAGCGTCTTCAGGCCGAGCATCTGCTCGAACACGTGCGCCGGCCAGTGGAAGCCCGGGTCGCTGTCGGGGGGCGCCGGTTTCCAGCCGCTCGCCACATCCATCTGTCCAACATCGGAATAGCGGTTCGCATAGTCGGATTCGTCGAATGCGACGCCGCTCGTCATGTCGAGCACGTGCTGCAGCGTCGCGCCCCTGTAGGCGGTCGCCGCGAGCTCGGGGAGGTAGTGCGTGACGGGTGCTTGCGGGTCGAGCAGGCCCTTGCCGACGAGCACCCCGGCCGCGGTTGCGGTCACCGACTTCGCGACCGACTGCGAGATGTGCAGCGTGCGCGGCGCCATGGCGTTGAAGTACTGCTCGTGGATGACCTTGCCGCGATGGTGGACGAGGAAGCCGTCGGTATAGGTGTCGTCCAACATCCGCGCCACGGTCTTGCGGCCGGCCTTGGAGCTGTCGAAGGCGATGGCCCCCAGGTCCTGCCTCGCCTCCGGCATGGTGGAGGCCGCTCCACTGCCGCGCCAGACCTCGGCGGTGGGCAGGATCTCGCGGATGTGCTGGAAGGCCCAGCGATTGTAGGGCGGACGGTCCCAGTCGAGGCGGGGTGGGATCATGTCGGCGCGCGGCGGGCTGCCGGCCATGATCGGGGGAGCGGAATCGGAGTTGCGAAAGGAGCTCATGTGGTCCCGCCTGTCGGCAATTCAGTTGACCAGAAATGCCGAGGCCCGGGGAATTGCCCGGGCCTCGTCGATCGGAGCGACCTTACTTCTGCAGCTCGGTCCAGATCTTGGTATAGAGCGCCGTCACTTCCGGCGGGCATGCGGGCACGAACTTGCCCTTGTCGGCGAACTCGGCCGGCACGACGATTTCCGGCGCCGTCTTCATGTCCTCGGGCATGAAGGCTTCCGAGCCCGTGATGCCATTGGCGTAGCGGGCGAAGGCCGAGATCAGGGCGGCATTCTCAGGCGCCATGATGAAGTTCATGAACAGCTTGGCGTTCTCGACGTTCTTGGCGTCCTTCAGCAGCGCAACCGAATCCATCCAGATCGGGTAGCCTTCCTTGGGATAGCCGTACTTGATCGCGCTGTTGGCAAGCCGCATGCGGAAGGTCGAGCCGTTCCAGTTGACGCCGGCCCAGAGGTCCTCCTTGGCGAACTTCTCGATGTTGCCATAGTCCATGCCGAGCCATTTCGGCTTGGCCTCGACCAGCTTGTCGCGAACCTTCTTCAACAGCACCTTGTCGTCGGTGCACGGCTGGCCGCCCATGTACATGATCGCGAGCGGCATCACGTCGCCCATCTCAGGCACGACGTTGATCTTGCCGATGAGCTCCGGGGGCGGATCGAGCCACATGGCGGAGGTGTTGATGTCGCCCGTGTATTTCTTCGTGTTGACGACGACACCGGTCGTGCCCCACTGCCAGGGAACCGTGAATTTGCGGCCCGGATCCCAATCGACGTTCAGCCACTTGGGATCGATGTTCTTGAAATTCGCCATCTTATCAGTGCCGGCTTCCTGGATGAGTCCTTCCTTCACCCAGATCTGCACGAAGCTTGCACTCGGTACGACGAGATCGAAGCCATGGCCGCCGGCTTTCACCTTGGCGAGCGCGGTATCGTTGGCGTCGTAGTCGGTGATCGTGACCTTGACCTTGAACTCCGCCTCGAACTTCTTGATCAGCTCGGGGTTCGTATAGTTCCCCCAGTTGAAGATGTTCAGCTCGCCATCGGCGCGTGCGGCGCCGCTGCTGGCCATAACTGCTGCCGCGACGGCAGCCGTCAGAAATTTCCATTTCATCGAGTATATCCTCCTTGGTTCTCGATTTGACGCTCCATGTCCGCACAAGCTGGCGATTGCCTCATGTGCGTGTGCGGTTGATGAAGAAGAAGAATGAAACCATAGCAATCGAAACCGCCAGGAATGCGGTCGCGATGGCGTACATCTCGGGTGTGACCACGCGCCGGAGCTGGCCGAGCATGAAGGTCGGCAATGTCTCCTGCCCTGCCGATTTGACGAACTCGGTGATGACGACGTCGTCGAGCGAGACGACGAAGGCGAGCATCAGGCCGGCGATGATACCCGGCCACATCAGCGGCAGCGTGACGCGCTGGAAGGTCTTCCAGGGCGTCGCATAGAGATCGGCTGCTGCCCGCTCGAGCGAAAGATCCATGCTCTCGAGCCGCGCCCGGATCGGCAGATAGGCAAAGGGGATGCAAAATGCCGTGTGCGCGGCCAGCAGGTAGCCGATCCCGGTGTAGCCGGTGTTGATCTTGATGGTCGCAAAGAAGATCAGCAGCGCGACAGCGGACACGATCTCCGGCACCATCAGTGGCATGTTGATGTAGGAGTAGATGAAGGTCATGCCACGGAACGATTTCGTCCGTGTGGTCGCGAGCGCCGCCATGGTGGCAGCGACCGTCGCGATCGAAGCCGCGATCACCGCGATGAAGATCGAGCGCAGCGCCGCCTCTTGGACCTGGTTGTTGCTCCACGCCGCCTCGTACCAGCGCAGCGAGAAGCCTTGCCAGATCGAGGGATTGGTGCCCTCGTTGAACGAGTAGATCACGAGGATCATGATCGGCGCATAGAGCACCACGAACACGAACAGCGCAACGGTCGCAAAGCCAGGCAATTTTTTGACCGAGAAGCCGCGGCGGCCAAGCAGCATATCAAGCATGACCCTGCCTCGATTGCTGGCCGCCAGCGATACGCACGTAATACATCAGCGCGAGCAACACGATCACCATCAGCGTGAACGACAGCGCCGCGCCGAGCGGCCAGTTGCGACCCTGCCCGAACTGCAGCTCGATCAGATTGCCGATCATCAGGTTCTTGCCGCCGCCGAGCACACGCGGCGTCACATAGGCGCCGAGCGAGGGGATGAACACCAGGATCGAGCCCGCGATGATGCCGGGCTTGATGATCGGCAGCGTCACCCGCCAGAACACCTGCCAGCGGTTGGCGTAGAGGTCGTAGCCGGCCTCCACCAGCCGGAAATCCATCTTCTCGATCGAGGCATAGACCGGCAGCACCATCAGCGGCAGGAACACGTAGACCATGCCGAAGGCGATGGCGAAATCAGTGAACATCAGCTGGAGCGGCTGATCGACGACGTTGAGGCCGACGAGCAGATTGTTGATGGCGCCTTCCGCCCTGAGCAGCTCCATCACCGCAATTGTGCGGATCAAGAGGTTGCTCCAAAACGGAATAGTGATGAGGAACAGCCACAGATTGCGTGTTTTCTCGGGCCGCGTCGCAATGAAATAGGCGGTCGGCACGCCGAAGATGAGTGTGAGAAATGTCGTCCACAGCGACAACTTGGCGGAGCGCCAGAAGATCGACAAGTGCGCATCCGCCCATTGCAGCGAGTCGTCGAAGATGTCGCGCTGCAGGATGACGTTGTACCAAGCGTCCGTCGAGAACTGCCACTTGACGTTGCCGTAGTCGCCGGGCGCGAGGAAGGAATAGATGACTACGATGAGCAGCGGCCCGATCGAGGCGGCCGAGATGATGACGATGGCCGGTGCCGACAGCCACCAGCGGTTGCGCACGTCGCGTGCGTCCGCCTCGCGTGCGACGCGCTCAGCCTGACTCTCCCCGATTTCGGCGGGGACGACCGGCCCGGCCACGTCCTGTGCGAGCGCCATCGGCTAGTCCCTCAAGACTTGGGCTGCGTCGTCTGGAATGACGATGCCGGCTTCGGCGCCCGTGGCCAATCCCTCGATTGCGCCGCGCCGGTTCTGCTGGCGGATGATGAACTCGTGGCCGTCGACGAGGCGCAGATGGTAGTGGGTGTCGGTGCCGAAGTAGACGATGTTCTCGAGCCGGCCGCGCATCGTGCCCTTCGTCGGGTCGGCGACGAGGGCGGCATGCTCGGGGCGCACCACCACGGAGACGCGCCCGCTCGGCACCTTCCCCTCCGGCAGGGCCGCCTTGATCAAGGCGCCGTATTGCTGCAAGCGGATGGATGCCCGACCGTTCGCCGAGCTCTCCAGGCTGCCTTCGAGGAAGTTGGTGTCGCCGATGAAGTTGGCGACGAAGCGCTCGGCCGGGCGATCGTAGATGTCGCGCGGGGAGCCGATCTGCAGCACCTTGCCCTTGCTCATGACCGCGACGCGGTCCGACATGGTCAAGGCCTCTTCCTGGTCATGCGTCACGAACACGAAGGTGATGCCGGTCTCGTGCTGCAGGCGCTTCAATTCGATCTGCATCTCCTTGCGCAGCTTCAGATCGAGCGCGGACAGCGGCTCGTCGAGGAGGAGCACCTTGGGGCGGGGAGCGAGTGCCCGCGCAAGCGCCACCCGCTGCTGCTGGCCGCCCGAGATCTGGCTGGTGCGGCGGTTCTTCAGCTCGCTCATGCGCACGAGCTTCAGCATCTCGTCGACCGTGCGCTCGATCTCGGCCTTGGGGCGACCGAGCATCTCGAGCCCGAACGAGATATTGCCCGCAACCGTCAGGTGGGGAAACAGTGCGTAGCTCTGGAAAACCGTGTTGACCGGTCGCTTATAGGGCGGCAGCGAGGAGATGTCCTGCTCGTCGAGCAGAATTCGGCCCCGCGTCGGATGCTCGAAGCCGGCGACGAGGCGCAACAGCGTAGTCTTGCCGCAACCCGACGGCCCCAGCAGTGTGAAGAACTCGTTCTGGCGGATGGCGATCGAGACGTCGTCGACGGCGCGCACCTCTTCGGCCCCCGAGCCGAAAATCTTGCTGACCCGCTCGGCCGTGACCGCGACCTTGCGATCGCCCTTGCCCTTTGCGCTGCTCGAAGATTGGCTACTGAGGGCACCAGACGGGCCGGCCTGTCCATCCATGCTGCGTTCCCACCACTCGTATTCAACCGCCAGTCTTTTTTGGCAGAATAGCCACCTCGCCCTGCCTTTGCCAAGGGGATTGTCAGTCGGGCGCCAGAGGCGGCCGTTGGCTTTGCGCGGGAAACCTCCCGGTCGATCGGAGCCCTGGCCTCTCGCCAGGGCGGAGATTGATTCGGGATCCAGCGCGAGAAGCGGCGAAGCCGCGACATATTGGGCCTTCGGCACTTTTCTTGCGGGGGTTCCGGCTTCTCGCGCTCCCGCTTGTCGCTTGGCCGGGAAAACGGCTGGGCGGACTGCATACGCTTCAATTCGATTCGGTTATTGTCGTCGGTGTCCTCAGCCTGGGTTTGCTCACCGGCTTTGGCGCTGCAGCGAGGGAGGCTGGAAATGCTCCGGCATGTGTTCGACGAGGCAATGTACCGGTTCGATCAGCCGGTGCCCAGCTATTGGGAGGCGACGGCCACGCCGATCGCCTATCCAGCGGTTGCCAGCGCCATCACCGTCGATATCGCCGTGATCGGCGGGGGCTACACCGGGCTTTCGACAGCGCTGCATCTGGCGCGCGACCACAAGGCCGACGTTGCCGTGCTCGATGCCGGGCACATCGGCTGGGGGGCATCGGGGCGCAATGCTGGATTTGCGTGTCTGGCCGCGACGAAGCTGGCGATCAAGGATATGATCGGCCGCTATGGACTGGATGAGACGAAAGCCTTCTATGCCTCGCAGATCGAGGGGATCGAATTCACGGCAAGCCTGATGCAGCAGGAAGGCATCGATGCCGGCCGCACCGGCGACGGCAATGTCACAGTCGCCCAGCACCCCAATGCTTTCGATGAGATTCGTGCCGAGGCTGGCGAGATGCAGCGATTGTTCGGCGTGCGCTACGAGACCCTATCGAAGGCGGAGTTCGCCCGGACCGGCCACTCGGGGCCCGAGCAGTTCGGCGCCGTGCGCTCGTGGCCCGGCTATGCGATCCACCCGCTCGAATTCGCGGTGGGGCTCGGGGCAGCGGCGACACGGCGAGGTGCCAGGCTTTTTGCCAATTCACGGGTGCTGGAATGGCGGCGCGACGGCGGGCGACATCGGCTGACGACGGCTGGGGGAACGGTGACAGCGTCCCGTGTCGTGCTCGCCACCAATGGCTTTACGCCGGACGGACTGCACACCGCGTTCGACCGGCGCATCATTCCCGCGATCTCGAACATCATCGTCACCCGACCGCTCTCGGCCGCGGAGCTGGCGCGCCACGGCATGGCCAGCACCTCGCCGCATATGAACAATCGCCATCTGCTCACCTACTACCGGCGGCTCACCGACAACCGGATGCTGATGGGCGAGCGCGGCGACACCACCGGCCGGCCGGAAGACGGGGAGCGGATCCGCGCTCAGCTGGTGCGGCGCCTAAGTGAGGTTTTCCCGGACTGGAAAGGGATCGAGGCCGAGTATTTCTGGCGCGGGCTGGTGTGCATGACGCGCAAGCTTGCGCCTTCACTCGGGCGGCTCGAGGAGGACAGAAGCGTCTACTACGCCTTCGGGTTCCACGCCAACGGGGTCAACTCGGCGCCGTGGGCGGGGCGGGCGCTCGCTCATGCGATCGCTGGATCGAATTCCGGCGATCCGATCGTTCCGGCGGTCTGGCGCGGATTGCCGACCCGGATGCCGCCGTTGGGGGCCTGGTCACGCCGGCTGGCGTTGCGCGGCGCCTACCTGCACTACCGCCGGCATGACAGGCACTCGGAGCGGTAGGACCAGGGCAAAACGTCAGCGTACGGCCGAGCAGATCGACTGCGCGATCGAGCGGATCGCCTCGTCCCAATCGGCGCGCTCGACGGTGCGGGCACGCAGCCCGAAGCTGCGCATTGCGTCGGAGGGCGAGCCGCCGTCTCGGAACACGCGGGCGCAGGTGTGCCGCGCCAGACCGATCGCTTCGCTCCACTGCAACGGATTGACGGGACGGGGGCTCATCAGGGTCATGGCAGCTTCTTTCATTGGTGTTGCTCGTCCAGGTTGGCCGCAGGGGGTTGGCAGGTGCGCCCGGGGGAGAAAGAGGTTACGTTACGCGAAACCTGTTCACGCGAAGCCTCTGTTTCATTCTCGACCGACCACACCTGCCAAGCTCTGCCGTGGTATTGATATGCCGGCGAGCGAGCCGGGACGATCAACTGATCCAGCGCTCGCCGAATCTGCAACGCACCACTCGAAATCCTCAGCCCTTCCCTGGACGTTCCTCCGAACTCGCGCACGTCTTCAAGACGTTGATGCTTGACGCTTCGACCTGTGGCTTTTTTATTGGGAAGGCTTGGTTTTCGACGCAACTCACGCAACGGACGCTGACAACGCTTACGACCAATAACGCAACGCGACTCGAGCTGACGCAACGCTACTGTACGCTAACGCCACGCGGGACAACTGATAGAAATTTACGGCAACTGAGATGGACGCAGACGCAACTGGGGAACTAGTGGAGCCGATACCCGCTGGGAGCCGATTTACGCTCGAGGGGAGCAGCAACCGGGGTAACGCACGGCGAGGCAACACCAACGCGACGCAACTGGGACTTGGGATCGGACCAACGTCTGGCGAGACGCTCACACTTCCTCGCCCGCGACATCGACCGGACAACCTCGAGCAGACGCGAGAACAGGGCTCGGGGGGACGCAACAGCTACTGACGCAGAACTCTTCGACGCACTACGCAACCGCCTCGACCCGACACCGACGCAACTCACAGCAGGTCCACGCAACACAACGCCACGCTCACGCAACAGGAAGCCGGAGACCGATACACCCCGAGCAGGCAGCCGATGGGCCGGGACGATACGCAACCCGATCCGACCCAACGCGACACCTGGCTTCTGCTCGCAAGACTGGGACATACTTTTCGTCCTCCGCTTCGGCCCGCAGGGAGACAACCCGTCGCCCCTTGAACGAGAATGAATATGCCTCCCCTTTCGGGCGGCGATGGGGACGGAATAGGGCAGGGGCGGGGTCATTCGCCTACATTTCGTTCAGCTTGCTCGTTTCGAGCAGAACGGGGCGAGGCAATTTGTAATTCAACATATTGATTTATAATGTGAATATTCCGAAGCTGGGTGACTTGCATCCGCTCAGGCGGAGCCGATCAGCGCGAGCCACTCCTCCTCGCTCAGCACTTTCACGCCGTGCTTCTGGGCTTCGGCGAGTTTGGATCCGGCGCCGGGCCCCGCGACGACGATGTCGGTCTTCTTGGAGACCGAGCCCGAGACCTTCGCGCCGAGCCGCTCGGCCTGGGCCTTGGCTTCCGCGCGCGACAGGCGCTCGAGCGTGCCGGTGAAGACGACGGTCTTGCCGGCGACGGGGGACCCCGCAGTCGCCGGCGCCTCGAACGGCTCGACCACGATCTGCGATACCAGATCGTCCAGAACGGCGAGGTTGTGGGCTTCGCCGAAAAAGCCTGCGAGGGCGTCGACCACGGTCTCGCCGATGCCCTCGATCGCGTCGATCTCGGCAGCGGCCTCGCTCTCGGGGCCGCCTTCGACCGCGGCGAGCGCGGCGTACCTGAGCGCCTCTAGCGTCCCATAGGCCTTGGCGAGGTCGCGCGCGGTCGTCTCGCCGATGTGGCGGATGCCCAGAGCGAACAGGAAGCGGGGCAGGGTGATGGTGCGCCGGGCCTCGATCGCCGCAAACAGGTTCTGCACCTTCTTCTTGCCGAAGCCTTCACGTTCCTCGATCTCGATCCGCGCCTCGCCCTCGCGCTTGGCGAGCCGGAAGATGTCGGCTGGCGTGCCGATGAGCCCGTCCTGGTGGAAAGCTTCGATCTGCTTTTCGCCCAGGCCCTCGATATCGAAAGCGTTGCGCGAGACGAAATGCTTCAAGCGCTCGACGGCCTGTGCCGGGCAGACGAGGCCGCCGGTGCAGCGGCGTACCACGTCAGCTTTGCCGGTGCGCTCGTTCACGTCCCTGACGGCGTGGCTGCCGCAGGCGGGGCAGGTTGCCGGGAAGACGTAGGGAACTGCATCGCGCGGCCGCTTCTGGGGGATGAACCCCAGCACCTGCGGGATCACATCGCCGGCGCGCTGCACGGTCACGGTGTCGCCGACGCGGATGTCCTTCCTCGCGATCTCCTCCTCGTTGTGGAGGGTCGCGTTGGTGACGACGACGCCGCCGACATTGATGGGCTCGAGGCG
>JANNSW010000067.1:0-3190 GCA_031403055.1 Hyphomicrobiaceae bacterium
AGCGAGCATCAGCAGCGAGGTGGTCTTGCCGGAGCCCGACGGGCCGAGCAGCGTCAGAAACTCGCCGCGTGCGATATCGAGGTTGAGGTTCTTGACGACGAGGGTCTCGCCATCGAAACTCTTCTGCACGTCGGCGAAGCGGACATGCGAGCCGGTGCCGCCGCCACTGCCGTTCGCTGCCCTATTCACCGCCATCCGGTGCACCTGCCTCCCTACTCGACCCCGGCGGGCCCGGCTGTTCCGGGCTTCTCGCCGTCACACTGGCAATCTGCGCGACCACGTCCCCATTGGCTGACCGGTCGGCATGGCTGGTATGCGCACCTCAACTGATCGAAGCCCTCCTGCTTTGTCAATGTAGAATGACCTGATGCTCCCATAAGGACCTGTTTATGCTGTCGCCATGATGGCGTGGCGGAGCCTATCGGGAGCGCCTGCTCGAGCATCACACGCCAGCCTGCGTCTCGAGCTTGGCGATCAGGAAGGGCGCGAGGCCCTCGATGCCGCCCTCGTGGCCGTAGCCCGAGCCCTTGACGCCACCGAACGGCGACTCGGGCAGCGCGAGGCCATGGTGGTTGACCGAGACCATGCCGACGTCGAGGCAATCCGCGATCGCCGTCGCGGTCTTGGCCGACCTCGTATAAGGACACATACGACAATAAGTGCATCGATCTGAAGGGTATGCAGTCCTCCCAACCGCCTTCCTGGCCAAGTGACCAGCGGGAGCGTAGAGCCGGGAGGACGGGAGTTTCGCAGCAGTTGTTGTTGGCTGTGTCCTGAGCAGGTGCCGAAGAACAAGTGAGGCAGGACAGGCCTGAGCCGGGCGACCGGCGGTCGCCCCTTTCGTCCCGAGCACGGCGCCGATGTGCAATTGATTTCTGTAGATCAATGCATTCCCCTCAAAGACCCACTCATTTCTCGCTGCCAGGGGCGACCGCCGGTCGCCCCTACGTCCTTTAGGTTGTGCCCGGAAGCCAAGCACCAATCGTTCGGTGTTGCCTATCCGGCGAGCAGCTCCCCGATGTTGGCGTCGAGTGCCGCGGCAAAGCCGGGATCCCTGCCGGGGCTCGCCGCGCAATGCCCCCAGGGCGAATCATAGGCGCGCAACTTGGCATTCGGCATGCTCTTGGCCTCGATGGCGTTGTCCTCTGGCGGGAAATAGAGGTCCTGAGTGCATGGCATCAGGATGGCGCGGGCCTTGATCGCCTTCAGCGCGGCATCGAGGTCACCGTGATAGCGCGGGTTCGCGCTGATGTCGCCGGTCTGCCAGGTGTGGAGCTTGGCCAGCAGATCATTGGCGTCCCAGTTGTCGACATGGTCCGCCTCCCAATCCCGCAGGAAGGCCTCGATCGATGGGAAGCCGAGCTTGCGAAAGAGGCCCTGGCGAAAGAAGGTCTGGGAGTAGGCCCAGCCCGCGTAGACCCGGCCGAACGCCTTGAGGCCTGCGATCGGCTGGGTCGCATAGTCGCCGCCGTTCCAGCCCTGGTCGGCGCACAGCGCGGCCTTGACGCCTTCGAGGAAGACGAAGTTGTGGGGCGAGGTCCGGGCGGAGGCACAGAAGGGCAGGATGGATCGCACCATGTCGGGATACTGCGCCGCCCAATGATAGGCTTGGCATCCAGCCATGGACCAGCCGGCGACGAGGTCGATGCGGCAGACGCCCAGCCGCTCGGTCAAGAGCCTGTGCTGGCAGGCGACGTTGTCGAAAAAGGAGATTGCGGGAAAGCGCGGGCCGTCGAAGGGTTTGGGCGTATTGCTCGGGGATGACGACAGGCCGTTGCCAAACAGATTGACAGATATCACGAAGTGCCGGGCGGGATCGATGGCGCGGCCGGCACCGAAGAACCCCTCGTTGCGGACGTGGGTTCCGGTGTAGAATGTCGGCAGCAAAACCGTTGCTTTGGCGCTCGCCCGGTCGCCATAGGTCTTGTAGGCGAGCCTGGCACCGGGCAACGTCACGCCGCATTGCAGCAGGACGTCGCCCAACTCGTAGATCTCGTAATTCCGCGGCATCCCGTTACTCGCTCCATTAGTAGAGCTTCAGATACTCTTGGATCTCCCAATCGGTGATGGAAACATTATAGCGATCCCATTCGTCCTGCTTGTAGGCGCAATAGGACTTATGCATGCTGTCACCCATCATGGCCTTCATGTGGACGTCGCCTTGCAGCAGGCCGATCGCTTCCCCGAGCGAGCGCGGCAGCCGCTGGATGCCGGCCTTGGTCAAGTCTTCCTCGGTCATGCGATAGAGATCGCGACCGAGCGGGGGGCCCGGATCGAGCTTCTCATTGATGCCCCGGATGGTCGCGGCCGTCGTGCCGGCGAGCGCCAGATAGGCGTTCATGCACATGTCGACGGCGCGGTTCTCGATGCAGAAGCGGTTCTGTGGCAGGCGCAGCATGGCCGAGCGGTTGTTGGGGCCGTAGGTCATGTGGGTCGGCGCCCAGGTGTAGACGCCCCCCTCGAAGCCCGGAACCCGGGCAACCAGGCCCTTGTAGGAGTTGACGGTCGAGCACGTGATGGCGGAGAGCCCGCCGCCGTGCCGCAGCAATCCGGCGATCGCGTGGTTGACCTCCTTCGACCAGCCGCCCTCCTTGTCGCCGAACAGGTTGCGGCCGGTTTTCGCATCCTGGATCGAATAGTTGATGTGCGCGCCCGATCGCCAGTCGCCGATCGTGAACTTCGGCATGTAGGTGACGAAAAACCCGTGTCGCTTGGCGATCTCCTTCAGGAGGATCCGCAGGTAGGTCAGGCGATCGGCCATCTCGATCACATGCGTGTAGCCGAAATCGAGCTCGAACTGCGAGTAGGCGCCTTCCGCGACCACGTCGTGCAGGTCCCACTCGAGCTCGCCGAGGATGTCGATGAGATCGCCCAGGAACGGCATCGAGTCGATCGTCGACTCGACATCGTAGCCCCAGGCCTGCCGGCGCGGCTTGCGGCCGTTGGCGAGCGGAGCGTCCCGGTCGAAGGCCTTGATGGGCCGGTTGTTCTCATCGAGCCGCAGCACCATGAACTCGGGCTCGATGCCGGCCATGGGTTTGTAGCCCGCATCCATTGCGGACTGGAACTGCCGCTTCAGGGCCGAGCGTGGGCAGTGGCCGTAGGGTTTGCCCTGCCAGTAGAGATCGGCGAAGATGAAGGCTTGCGTCTTCTCCCACGGGCAGGGATAGACCGCGTCCAGATCGGGGAT
>JANNSW010000068.1:0-10828 GCA_031403055.1 Hyphomicrobiaceae bacterium
ATGAGCTCGATCAAGTGGGAGAAGCGCCTGCTCAGGAAGCCGACACCCAATGTGACGGTGATCCCGATCACGGGTTTTGCGAAATACTATGCCGGCCTGTTCGGGCGCACGGACGCGCAGGGCTTGCGCGCGATCACCGTGCCGCGGCCCAGGATTGCCTCCCACGCCGTACCGACCGGCATGAAGCACTGCAACTATCTCGGCAGCGTGCTCGGAGCGATCGACGTGACGGGCCGCGGCGCCGACATCGGCGTCTCCGTCGGCCATGACGGCTTCGTCGCCGAGGGCATCGCCTATAATGTGTTCTGCGTGGCGGACGGTCGGCTGATGACGCCGCCGATCACACGCGACATCCTGCCGGGCATAACGCGGGCGACGATCATCGAGCTGGCTGTGGCCAATGACATCCCGGTCGCGGAGCGCGACTTCGATACCTACGCCATGGCCTCGGCCGACGAGGCCTTCATCTGCTCGACGCTCGAGCTCGCCGTACCCGTCACCGAGCTCGACGGCCGGCGCATCGGTAGCGGACGGCCGGGCCCCGTGACGATGCGGATCGGCGAGCTCTTGAAGGACGCCATGGTTCGCGAGGCGGGGGAGTTCCATCGCTCGACCGGTCGATCGAAGCCGAGGAAGACGCCAGCCCGATAGGAGACGCCCATGGACAATTACTCAGACCTGACCGGCAAGACGGTGCTCGTGACCGGTGGCTCGCGCGGGATCGGCGAGGGTATCGTGCGCTGCCTCGTCAAGCAGGGCGCGCATGTCGTGCTCAACTACTCGACCGGGCGCGACCGGGCCGAGAAGATCCAGCGCGAGCTCGGCAAGGACAAATGCCAGATCATCGGCGCCGATGTGGGTGAGCTGCAAGACCTGAAGCGTCTCTGGAAGGAGGCGGTTGGCTGGCGCGGCCGCATCGATGTGCTCGTCAACAACGCCGCGGTCCGCCAGCCGATCGCGATCGATGCGCCCGACGAGGACTGGGATGCGCACTGGAACCAGGCGTTCCGGGTCAACCTGATGTCGGTCGCCCATCTCTCCCGCAAGGCGATCCTGCATTTCCGCGAGAAGGGCGGCGGGGCGATCGTCGGGATCACGGCGCGCATCGCCGTGCGTGGCGATCGCACCGATTTCTTCCACGACGGCACCATGAAGGGTGGCATGAACTCGCTGTTGCGCGGCATCGCGCGCTTCCATGCCAAGGAGGGGGTCGAGACCTATCTGATCTGCGTCGGTGTGGTCGAGTCCGCGCAGGCGACCGACATGGTCCGCATCTACGGCAACGACGAGATGCTGCGCGAGATCCCGCTCGGGCGCTTCGGCACGCCCGCCGAGGTAGGCGACATGGTCGTGCTGTGCGCGGGCGGGCACATGAAGTATGCGACCGGATGCACGATCGATCTGGTCGGCGCCTCGTTCCTGCATTGATCGGAGAGCGTGCCCCATGAGCATCGGCACATCGCTGCGGCGCTTCGAGGACGAACGGCTGCTGCGCGGCGAGGGACGGTTCGTCGAAGCGCTGCCAGTCGATGGCTGCCTCGAGGCGGTGCTCGTACGCTCGCCCTTTGCCCATGGGCGGATTCGCCGGCTCGACGTGACGGCGGCTCGCAAGGCCGCGGGCGTCGCCACGGTGCTGACCGGCGCGGATCTGCTGGCAGCCGGCGTGCGGCCGATGAAGTGCCGCCGCCCGATCGACAGCTCCGACGGCACCCCGTTCCGGGAGCCGGCCCGTCACGTGCTGGCGGTGGAGACGGTCAGGTTCGCGGGCGAGGCGCTGGCGGTCGTGGTCGCGGCAACGCGCGAGGCGGCGCTCGATGCGGCCGAGCTGGTCGAGGTCGACATCGATGAGCTGCCGGTCGAGGTCGATGGCCGGCAGTCACGTGAGCGGGCCTTCACCTGGGAGCACGGCGATCGCGCCGCCGTCGCGACGGCCGTCGCTGGGGCGAGGTTCGTCACCCGCCTCGCCGCCCTCAACAACCGGATCGCGATCGCCCCGATCGAGCCGCGCTCGGCCGTTGCGAGCTACGAGCCTGCGAGCGGCAGGTTCAACCTCACCACCCAGAGCCAGGGCGTGCATCTGATCCGCGCGGCGATGGCGGACGTGCTCGGCATCGATCCCGCCATGCTTCGCGTGCAGACCTTCGATGTCGGCGGCAGCTTCGGCTTGAAGCTGATCGCTCATCCCGAGCAGGCGGTCCTGCTGGCGGCGGCCCGAGCGGTCGGCGGCCCTGTTCGTTGGGTCTCGACCCGGTCGGAAGCCTTCCTCTCCGACAATTATGCGCGCGACCATGCGAGCGAGGCGCTGCTTGCGCTCGACCGTGAGGGACACATTCTCGCATTGGCGGCTTCCACCATCGGCAATCTCGGCGCCTACGCGTCGAGCTCCTCGCCGGCCTGCCTGTCGGTTCACTTCGCGCGAACGTTCGGATCAGTCTACCGGGTGCCGGTCCACCATGTCCGGGCGACGGGGGTCTACACCAACACCACGCCGACCGACGTGATGCGCGGCGCCGGCAAGCCCGAGGCAACGGCCCTGGTCGAGCGGCTGATCGACCGCGCCGCCCGCGAGCACGGCTTCGATCGGATCGATCTGCGCCGTCGCAACCTGATCCGGCCGGGCGACATGCCGCGCAAGACGCTCTCGGGTCATTCGATCGACGGCGGGGACTTCCCGGCGATGCTGGAGAAGGCCATCGCGCGCTCCGATTGGCAGGGCTGTGCGGCCCGGCGCGCGGAGTCACACGCAAGGGGCAGGCTGCGCGGCATCGGCCTTGCGCTTTACATGCACGTGACCAGCCACCAGATCCATGAGGAATGCCGGGTAGGACTCGATCCCGACGGCGCGATCAGTGCCGCCATGGGCGCCCAGGCGATCGGACAGGGGCACGAGACCACCTTTGCCCAGCTCATCGGCGACGAGATGACCGTGCCGGCCGCGCAAGTGCGGGTGGTGCAGGGCGACACCGCGGCACTGCCCCCGGTCGGCGCCGCAACCGGCGGCTCGGGCTCGCTGCAGGCGACGGGTCTGACGCTGCTGAGAGCCGCCCGCGTGCTGAAAGATCGGCTGCGCCAGCACGCTGCCGAGTTGCTCGAAGCGGCAGCCGACGATCTCCAACTCGTCGATGGCGGCTTCCGGATCGTGGGCACCGATCGCTCGATCAGCCTGGTGCAGCTTGCCACGCGCTTGCCGGAACGGGAGCGCGAGGACTGCGCCGGCACGGCCGAGTACAAGGGCGACCCGGCGTCCTGTCCCAACGGCGCCTATGTCGCCGAGGTCGAGGTCGATCCCGCGACCGGCGAGGTCGTGATCGCCCGCTTCACCGGCGCCGACGACGTCGGCCGTCGCCTCAATCCGATGATCGTCGAGGGCCAGCTGCATGGCGCGATCGCGCAAGGTATCGGGCAGGCATTGAGCGAGCGTGTGGTCTACGACGGCCAGTCGGGCCAGCTCCTCACCGGCAGCTTCATGGACTATGCAATGCCGCTCGCGACCGACTTTCCCCTGTTCGATCTGGTCCACGCCGACGTGCCCTCGACCGGCAATGAGCTCGGCATGAAGGGAGCCGGCGAGTGCGGCTCGATCGGCGCGCCGCCTGCCATCATGAATGCGATCGCCGATGCCATCGGCCACGACCGGATCGAGATGCCGGCCACGCCCGAGCGGGTCTGGCGGGCGATCCGGGAGGGGTTTAAACTGGAGGTTGAAGCCCGCAAAGGATGATTGCGATCGCCCCTGGCGGCGCGGCAATCTTGGGCCGCTGCAGATCACATGAAGAGAGAGCCTATGGACCAGTCGCCCCGTATCACCTCGGATCCCAGCATCATGATGGGCAAACCCGTCATCCGTGGCACGCGCTTGACTGTCGAGATCATTCTGCGGCGCCTGTCCCAGGGACGGACCGTGGCGCAGCTGCTTGACGACTATCCGATCCTGGAAGAGGCCGACATCCGTGCGGTGCTTGCATTCGCGGCTGATTATGTCTCGCGTGAAGGCACGGTCGGTGCCGTGGCGGCCGAATGAGCTTGCGCCTCCTCGCCGACGTTAACATTCCGCGCGGACTCGTGGAGAGGCTGAGGGCAGACGGGCATGATGTGCTCTGGGCTCTCGAGCAGCATGCTCGAACGGCTGATCATGACCTCGGGAGGATTGCGGAGCGCGAGGGTCGGGTGGTGCTGACCGAGGACATGGATTTCGGAGAGTTGGCCGTCCGGCATCGCATGCCGCTGCCCGGACTGGTGCTGATCGAGCTTCACCAGCTCGAAATGGATGAGATGATCGCGCGTGTCGTTTCGGCCCTTGTCGACATCGGAGGGGCTGCCGTCGGCCTGCTCTCGGTCATCGAGCCGGCGCGAGTTCGGGGCCGGTCGCTGCCGCTGAAGGATAAGCCGTCATGACCACCCCCCTCCCCTCCCGCGCCGACGTCGTCGTCATCGGCGGCGGCATTGCGGGCTTGTCCGCGCTCTACCATCTGGCGCTCGAAGGCGTCACCAACACGGTCCTGGTCGAGCGGCGCCAACTCGCCTGCGGCACCACCTGGCATTCGGTCGGCAGTGTCGGGCAGGTGCGCGGCTCGCGGCTGCTGACGCTGCTGTCGAGCCGCACCGCGCAGATGCTGCCGGAGCTCGAGCGCGAGACCGGCATGGCGACCGGCTACAAGCGCTATGGCTCGATCGGGCTCGCGCTCAACGCCGAGCGGCTCGAGGAGTTCCGCCGCACCGCCTCGATCGCCCAGGCCTGGGGCCACGAGGCGGCGATCCTCACACCCGGCGAGATCAAGGAGCGCTACCCCCAGGTCGAGGTCGGCGACGTGCTCGGCGGTCTCTACCTGCCGGGCGATGGCCGCACCAATCCGGTCGATACCGTCCAGGCGCTCGCCAAGGCCTGCCGCCTGCGCGGAGCACGGATCTTCGAGGCGACGAAGGTCGAGGGGATTGTTGTCGAGGAGGGGGTGGTGCGTGGCGTGCGAACGTCGCGCGGCGAGATCGTGGCCGAGAAGGTGCTGCTGTGCGCGGGCATGTGGAGCCGCGAGATCGCGGAATCGATCGGCGTGCATATCCCGCTGCTGGCGGCGGAGCACTTCTACGCCGTCACCGAGCCGATCCCCGGACTGCCGCGCGATACGCCGATGGTGCGCGTGCCAGACGAGCGCACCTACTACAAGGAGGATGCGGGCAAGCTGCTGTTCGGCTGCCTCGAGGAGGTCGCCAAGCCCTGGGGCATGCGGGGTATCCCCGAGAGCTTCTGCTTCGATTCGCTGCCCGAGGATCTGGAGCATTTCGGCCCGATCCTCGAGACCGCGATGGTACGGATGCCGATGCTGAAGGACGCGGGCATCAAGCTCTTCTTCAACGGTCCCGAAAGCTTCACGCCAGATGGCAACTTCTATCTGGGCGAGACGGCGGAGGCGCGCAATCTCTTCGTCTCCTGTGGTTTCAACACGATCGGCGTGATGGCCTCGGGCGGTATCGGCCTGATGGCCGCGCAATTGATTGCGCGGGGACGGGCCGATTGGGACGTGAGCAGTTTCGACGTGAAGCGTGCCGCCCGTTTCGAGACCAATGTGAGCTATCTGGCCGAGCGCATCACGGAGGGCCTCGGCAAGCTCTACGGCCTGCAATGTCCCGACCAACCCTATGAGTCGGCGCGCGGCGTGCGGCGCAGCCCGCTGCACGACCGCCACCTTGCCCGCAACGCCGTGATGGAGCATGTGGCGGGCTGGGAGCGGCCGGCGGTGTTTGCGCCGGCTGGCGTGGAGCCCAGGTTCGCCGCGACCTATGGCAGGCAAGCATGGCATGACTGGTGCGCCAGCGAATGCAACATCGCATCCGGCTCGGCGGCAGTGCTCGACAATTGCGCGCTGGCCAAGATTGCCATCGTCGGACCGGATGCGCTGGAAGCCGTCGCGGGCTTGGCGACGATCGTGCCGACAGTTGAGGAGGCTGCCGTCCGCAGCCTCATTCTCAGTCCGGCCGGCAAGCTCGAGGCGATCGTGCAGATCGTGCGTATCGCACCCGACCGTGTGCTCGTCATCGGGCCGGCCGGAGACGAGGTCCGTCTCGAATCCCTGGTCGCGGGCCGGCTGCCGGCCGGGCTTCGGGCCATTGCCGTCGACATGACATCGGCATTTGTCATCCTCGATCTGCTCGGGGCAGGCGTCGCGCGCCACCTCGGCCTGGCCGGCCTGCGCCGCAGAGGCGCTCCTGCCGGAAACGCGGCCGCGATCGACCTCGGTCTGGCCGATGGCCACATGGTGCAGGGCGGCGAGCATGGACTGGAGTGCACGCGGCTGATCCTGTCGACCGACAAGGCGGCCCACATCCACGACCGGCTGGTCGATGCCGGCTTCGCGCCGATCGGAGCGTTGGCCCTCAAAGCCCTGCGGATCGAGCGAGGCATCGCCGGCTGGGGCACGGAGATCGACGCGACGATGACGCCGCACGAGGCGGGCCTGGCCACCCTTGCGGGCAACACCGCGGGCGAGGGGCCGTGTGTGCTCGCCCATGTCGCGCTCGATCAGGCCGGCCCGCTATTGCACGGTCGCGAGCCACTCCGGCATGCAGGCGCGGTGATCGGCTGGATGCTGAGCGGCAGCTTCGGGCTCGACTGCCGGGGGTCCTGCGGCCTCGCCTTTCTGAGCGACCCCTCGATCGATCGGGCCGCCGTCCAGGTCGAGATCGCAGGTGTCAGCCACCGCGCCCAGCTGCAGCGCCTGCCCCTCGGCTAGACTCTGAGCCGGGCATTGGCCGCGTCATAGACCGGCTCGGCGAGGATGCGGGCCTGGTGGCGTGCACCAAACATGTCGACCTCGAGCGCCGTGCCGGCCGCGGCGAGTTTTGGCTCCACATAGGCGAAGGCGAGCGATTTGCCGGTCGCGAAGCCGTAGCCGCCCGACGTCGTGATGCCGACCGGCCGGCCGCCCTGATAGACCGTCTCGTTGCCGAGGCAATCGGCGTCCGTCGCATCGACCTCGAGATAGACGAGTTTTATGCGCGGGCCCGATTGCTTGGAGGAGAGCGTCGCCGCCTTGCCGATGAAGCTGTCCTTGCCGAGGTCGACGAAGCGTTCCATGTCGCCTTCGATCAGGGTCACCTCGTTGGTCAGCTCCGAGCCCATGCCGCGATAGGCCTTCTCCATCCGCAGCGAGTTCATGGCGTAGGTGCCGAAGAGCCCGATGCCGTGGGCCTCGCCCGCTGTCATCAGGGCTGTGAAGATCGCTGGCAACCCGGACATCGGCGCATGCAGCTCCCAGCCGAGCTCGCCCACGTAGTTGACCCGGAGTGCGCGGGTCGGCACGCCAGCGACCTCGATCTGCTGTCCGGTCAGCCAGCGGAATCTCGCATTCGAGAGATCCGCCCTGGTGGCCTGGGCAAGCACGTCGCGGGCGCGTGGGCCGGCGAGCACGAGAGTGCCGAAATCGTCGGTGATGTCCGTGATCGTCACATCCTCGCCGGGCCTGCGGGCATTCGTCAGCAGGCTCATGTCATGGTGCTGGGCGACCGCGGCCGAGAGCACGTAGAAATGTTCGGGGTCAAGCCTTGTCACCGTGAACTCGGTCTCGATCCGCCCGCTCTCCGTCAGCATGTGCGCGAGCACGATGCCGCCGATCTTCCTCGGCATCCGGTTCGACGAGATGCGGTTGAGGAAGCTTTCCGCCTCGCTGCCTTTCACGTCGTATTTCGAGAAGGTCGAAAGGTCCAACAGGCCGACGCGCTCGCGCACCGCCTTGCATTCCCCCCGCACGATCTCGAACCAGTTGGTGCGCCGGTAGCTGTAGTTCTCGCCCGCCCCATTCGTATCGAACCAGCGCGCACGCTCCCAGCCGGCGATCTGCTGGAACTGGGCACCGTGCTGGCGGAGCGTGTCGTAGAGCGAGGACATGCGGAGCTTGCGGCCGACCTCATGCTGCATGCCGGGCGGCATCACCGTGTACATATTCTGATAGTCGTTGATGCTGGTGAGCTTGGCGTAATCGAGCGTCGCCCAATTGCCGAAGCGGCGTGGGTCGAACTCGCTCATGTTGATCTCGGCGGCGCCGTGCACCATCCATTCGGCCAGATACTTGCCCATGCCGGCGCCCTGGCAGACGCCGATCGAGACGCCGGCTGCCATCCAGTAGTTGGGCGCGCCGGGTGCCGGGCCGAGCAGGAAGTTGCCATCCGGAGTATGGGTAATGGCGCCCGAGATGACGGATTTGAGGCCCGCCTCCGCGAACAGCGGCAGCCGCTCGGTCGCCCGCTCGAGCCAGGGCACGAGGCGGTCGAGCTCGGGTGCGATCAACTCGCTCTCGAAGTCCCAGGCGAGCCCGTCGTCGAAACAGGTGTGCGCCGTCTCCTGCTCATAGGGTCCGATCAGGATGCCGTTCGTTTCCTCGCGCAGATAGCAGTGGCTGTAGGGATCGCGGACGACCGGCAGCTCCTTCTGCATGTCGATCAATTCCTTGATCGGCTCGGTGATGACGTAGTGATGGAGCATGTTGGCGATCGGCACGTTGTGGCCGGTCCAGGCGCCGACGATGTCGGCATAGGAGCCCGCGGCATTGACCACGTGCTGGCAGAGGACGACGCCCTGCTCGGTCTCGACCTTCCATTCGCCCGAGGCAAGACGCGAGATGTTGGTCACGCGGTTGCGGCGCGACACCTTGGCGCCGAGCTTCTTGGCGCCGGCCGCCATGGCGAGCGTCACGTCGGCAGGGGCGACGTGGCCGTCGGTCACCGTCATGAAGCCGAGCTTCACGCCGAAAGTCTCGAGGAACGGATGGTGCTGCTTGATCTCCTCGGGCGAAATCAGGTGGGCCTCGTAGTTGAGGAGCCTGCTCATGGCATGCACGCGCCTGAACCAGTCGGCCTCCTCGTCGGAGATCGCGAGCCGGATGCCGCCGCAGCCGTGCCAGGAGACGGCCTGGCCGGTCAGCGCCTCGAGCTTGGGATAGAGCTCGGTGCCATAGACGTGGATCTTGGAGAGCGAGTAGGAGCCGTTGAAATGCGGGCACTGGCCAGCTGCATGCCAGGTCGACCCCGACGTCAGCTCACCCTTCTCGATGAGCAGGACGTCGGTCCAGCCCTCGAGCGCCAGGTGATAGAGCAGTCCGACCCCGACGATGCCGCCGCCGACAATGACGACGCGGGCGTGTGCTGGCAGATCCGACATTTCTTCCTCCTGCGAACGAACCTCGTCCCTCTGATAGCCGGTCGGGAAGGATTTGCGAAGGGACGGACCGGTCGCGGCAGCGCCTTTCCGTGTGCGTGCCCTGGGAGGCCTCCCAGTGGACGGGAAGCAAGCTTTGGCGAGCATTGGGGATGCCCAAGCTGCCAAAACCCCGACGACCGCGCACGAGCCCTCATGATGCCTATTTCAAGCGGCTCATGAGTGTCACGGCCAATGCCGACCGGTTCATCCGCGAGCGCTTGCCGCCCGAAATGGCGTCGCTGCTGCACCCCGAGCCACCGACGCTGGTGCGAGGCTCGTTCGTCGGCTCGAGGCTCGACCGCGCGTTCACCGATTTGCTGTTCAGCGTGCGCCTCGCCGATGTTGCCGGCACGGCAGCAGGCAGCCACGTCCTGGTGCACATTCTGTTCGAGCACAAGAGCGCCGCCGACCGGCTGACGCGCCTGCAGCTTTGGCGCTACATGGGGCAGATCTGGGAATGGTGGCAGCGCAACGCGAGGCGGCGGCTGGGGGCGTCGGCAATGCCGCCGCTGATCATCCCGATCGTCGTTCACCATGGCGCCGAGCCGTGGCCGCACTCGACCGCCTTCGAGGATCTGTTCGGTGCGACTCCCCCCATCCTCTCGCCCGTCGTGCCGAGGTTCCGCCACGTGCTGGTCGATCTGGCCAGGATCGCGGACGATGAGCTGTCGAGCGATCCGCAGCTGCGAGCAGAGTTGCTGGTCCTGAAACGCATCCAATGGCCCGACCTCGCCCTTCACGTGGAGAGCCTGTTGATCGAGATCCTGGTGCTCGATGAGGTGGCATTGGAGACAGCGCTCGACTATATTGCCGGAAAGCTCGGGTCCGTCGAGATCGACGTGGCGCTGGAGCAAGTGACAGCCAGACGTGGAGGCGAAAGAATGGTCGGGTACGTGGAGAGCCTCAGGCAGAAGTATCGGGCCGAGGCCAAGGCCGAAGGCAAGGCAGAGGGCAAGGCGGAAGGCAAGGCCGAGTCATTGGCCAAGCTGCTGACGCGCCGCTTCGGGCCGCTATCCGAGGACGCCCGCCAGCGCATCTCGGATGCCGACGCCAAGGCCCTCGACCGCGTCCTCGATGCGAGCGACCTGGACGGCGTGCTCGGGGGCCGGCGGAAGAAGCAAGGCTGAGGCCGGATCACCGGCCCCAGCCGGCTCTCACGCCGCCCGCTTCACCAGATTGCGGTTGATCATGCACTCGGCAATCTGGATGGCGTTGAGCGCGGCGCCCTTGCGCAGATTGTCGGAGACGACCCAGATCGACAGCCCGTTCTCGACCGTCGCATCCTCGCGGATGCGGCTCACATAGGTCGCGTACTCGCCGACGCACTCGACGGGCGTCATGTACCCACCGGCCTCGCGCTTGTCGTAGACCATGATGCCGGGAGCGGCCCTGAGGATCTCTCTGGCCTCCTCGGCCGAGATCGGATGCTCGAACTCGATGTTGATGGCTTCCGAATGGCCGAAGAACACGGGCACCCGCACGCAGGTCGCGGTCACCTTGATCTTGGGGTCGAGGATCTTCTTGGTCTCGGCGACCATCTTCCATTCCTCCTTCGTGTACCCGTCCTCCATGAAGACGTCGATGTGGGGAATGACGTTGAAGGCGATCTGCTTTGGAAACTTCCGCGGCGCCACGTCCGTG
>JANNSW010000069.1:0-3033 GCA_031403055.1 Hyphomicrobiaceae bacterium
TATGCCATCAACAAGAAGCTGATCGGCTTCGAGGGCCGGCTGATGCGGCTGGGCGACTCCTATGGCGTCAACCGGACCGAGTTTCTGCAGCAGCACCAGGGCAACGAGCTCGATATGAGCTGGGTCGATCGCGTCGCCAAGTTGAAGTCCAAAGGCTGGGGCCAGTTCGTCAAGCACGAGCGCTCGACCATGGAGGATATCCGCGCCGAGATCCTCAATCTGGCGGGCGAGACGGGCCTCGAAATCCCGGAGTTCCGCCGCATCGTGCGCGCCGTGCAGAAGGGCGAGCGCGAGGCCCGGCAGGCGAAAAAGGAGATGGTGGAAGCCAACCTCCGCCTGGTCATCTCGATCGCGAAGAAATACACCAACCGCGGCCTGCAGTTCCTGGATCTGATCCAGGAGGGCAACATCGGCCTGATGAAGGCCGTCGACAAGTTCGAGTACCGGCGCGGCTACAAGTTCTCGACCTACGCCACCTGGTGGATCCGCCAGGCGATCACCCGCTCGATCGCCGATCAGGCGAGGACGATCCGTATTCCTGTCCACATGATCGAAACGATCAACAAGATCGTGCGCACCTCGCGCCAGATGCTGCACGAGATCGGCCGCGAGCCGACGCCGGAGGAATTGGCCGAGAAGCTCGCCATGCCTTTGGAGAAGGTGCGCAAGGTCCTCAAGATCGCCAAGGAGCCGATCAGCCTCGAGACGCCGATCGGCGACGAGGAGGATTCACATCTCGGCGACTTCATCGAGGACAAGAACGCGATCCTGCCGATCGACGCCGCCATCCAGTCGAACCTGCGCGAGACGACGACGCGTGTGCTGGCGAGCCTCACGCCGCGCGAGGAGCGCGTGCTCAGGATGCGTTTCGGCATCGGCATGAACACCGACCACACGCTGGAGGAGGTCGGCCAGCAGTTCTCGGTCACCCGCGAGCGCATCCGCCAGATCGAGGCCAAGGCGTTGAGGAAGCTCAAGCACCCGAGCAGGAGCCGGAAGCTGCGGAGCTTTTTGGACAATTGAGGTCCGGGCGATGCCGACGATCGCGATCTTCTACGGCATCATCGTTCAGATGCACTGGCGCGATCACGCCCCGCCGCACTATCACGTCTGGTATCAGGGCAGCGAAGCGCTCATCGCCATTGAAAGCGGAAAAATTCTGGCTGGCGAAGTTCCCAAGACTGCCAAGCGTATGCTACGCGAATGGACCGAGCAGCATCGCGAGGAGTTGATGGCAAACTGGGAGCGGGGCGAGCGACGCGAGCCCTTCCAGTTGATTCCGGGAGCCGACACATGAAGCACCTGATCAACGTCACGAGCGTGGAAGCCCTGGATGGGATGCGGCTGCGGATAGGCTTCTCGGATGGTCAGCACGGGATCATGGACTTTTCCAATCTCCTGGCAGAAGGCGGACCGATGGTGGAGCCACTGCGGAAAGTCGATCTCTTTCGCCGGGTCTTCGTGCAGTGTGGGGTCCCGACATGGCCAAATGGCTTCGATCTGGATGCCATCCGGCTGCACGAGGAGATGACGGCAGCCGGGCTTTTGGAGGCTAGAGCCCCGGCCAAGCGAGATGCGGCGGAATGAAACGAGCGCATGAGCTTACATCCCGGCATCACCACCGACCACACGCTCGAAGAGGAAGAGGTCGGCCAGCGGCTCTCGGTCACCCGCGAGCGCATCTGCCAGATCGAGGCCAAGCGCTGCGGAAGCCGAAGCACCCGAGCCAGTCGAGGAACCTCAGGAGCTTCCTCGACAACTGACGCCGATGCTGACTAAGGTCACCAGAATTGCTGTGGTCGCTCCCTTCATGTTGAGCGTGCGCTTCGGTGACGGCAGCGGCGGCACCCACGATTGTGCCGGACTCGTCATTCGAGCGGGGCCGATGATCCTCCCGCTGCGTGATCCTGCCTACTTCGCGCGGGTCTTTCTCGAGTTCGGCGCGCCGACCTGGCCCAACGGCTTCGACATGTGCCCGGATTGGCTGCGCGAAGAGATGCAAACCGCCGGCGAGCTGGCGTTGCAGGCCGCGGAATAGTCCGCGAGCGCTTGCCGCCATCGAGGCCAAGGCGCTGCGGAAGCTGATGGGCTTTGTGGACCATTGAGCGCTGCCCTCCGACAGTGACTTGCGCTGACGGTCGCGGGGGGCTCGTCGCCACCCGCCGGCCTGTGGTAGACTTGCGCCATGAGCAGCATCGACCGCACCATCGAGCACCCCACCAAGCAGCCTGCGAACCCGCGGACGCGCCGCTGGCGTGCCGACGAGATCGCGCGGATGGTGAGCGCTGGGATCCTGCGCGATGATGAGCCGTTCGAGCTGATCGCAGGGGAGCTCGTTGCCAGGATGCAGAAGGGCGCGCGCCACGAACTGATCCGCAACGAGCTGGTGCTCAACTGGGCCCGCAGGTTGCCAGAGGCGATCAAGTTCGCCGACGAGGCCCCGTTGCGCCTCGGCCTCCATGACGAGCCCGAGCCCGACATCACCCTCTTTCCGTCCTCCCTGAAGGTCAACGAGGTCCGCGGCGACAGCGTGCTGCTGGTGGTCGAGATCGCCGATTCGAGCCTCAGCTACGATCTGAAGATCAAGGCCCCGTACTATGCCTCGTTCAGTGTACGCGAGACCTGGGTTATCGATGCGAAAACCCTGCTGACGACTGTGCTTCTGAACCCCGGCCCGGAGGGCTACGCCGACAGCCGCGAGGTGCCCGCGAGCGACCTGCTGACGCCGACCGCCTGCCCGGAGCTGGCGATCCGCCTCGCCGATCTCGATCTCGGCTGACGCAACGAACGACGGAGCCCTCGAATGTCCTTCCTCAAATCCCTGTTCGGTGGCGGCAAGGGCGACACGCCGGCGGGCGAGGCCAAGGCCGTGAAATCGGTCGAGCACAACGGCTTCACCATCGAGGCGCGCCCCTACAAGGAGGGCGGGCAGTGGCAACTCGCCGGTATCATCGCCAAGGAGATCGGCGGCGTGCGCAAGCAGCACCGCTTCGTGCGCTCCGACCGTTTCGCCTCGCTCGAGGATGCCGCCGA
>JANNSW010000070.1:0-9003 GCA_031403055.1 Hyphomicrobiaceae bacterium
GATCAACCGGCGCGAGGTGGTGATGGACCGGACGATCGCGGCCGGCTTCATCGAGGCCGGCGACATGCTCGTCATCCATGGCAACCTCCCCGCAGCCTTGAAAGCCTACCAGGACAGCCTCGTCATCAGCGAGCGCCTCGCCAAGTCCGACCCCGGCAACGCCAGTTGGCAGCACGATCTCTCGGTCATCCATATGTGTCTGGCGGACGTCTACATCCGAGCTGGAGACAGGGCTGCGGCACGAGCCGAGCTGACCGTTGCCCGCGAGATCAGAGCGCGGCTCATTGCCTTGTCGCCCGACAACGCGAGTTGGCAGAGTGACCTCGCTCGGGTCGACAGGCGGCTCGCAGAGCTGGGACTGTGACGCAGCACGTCAATGGGTGCTTGCCCAGAATACGACCGATTTCCAGCCGCTCGGAGCCAGCGGCTGGGAATAGCGCAATGACGGGCCGCCTCGTGTCCAAAAATGCCTTTGTTGGAAACCACCCTCGCCTCGAGGGGTTTGTGGACACCGCCCTCTGGCCCGCCCCCGTCTCATTCCGGCACACGCCTTCGGCTCCTTCACCCCAACCGCGCGCTCTGCCATCAGCCGGGCGGCATCGGCCCCGGCCTGTTGCCCCTCATCGTTGGTCGAGGCCAGTCGCCATGCACCCGATCGCGCGGCTGGGGTACATGGAGTACGCGGTGGTCGACAGCGTGTTCCGGATGGAGCGCCCGGAGTAAAAGGGTTGGAGCAAGCAGCAGGCAAGCGTCGCGAGAAAGGTGTCGATGGCTGCCTGTCTTCCCGATATGCAGGCGGAATGACCTCAGAAGGCGATTTCGAGATTTTCCTGGTAGCGGCTCCGGGCCTGGAATCCCCGCTTTGCGCGGAGGCGCGGGCCAAGGGGTTCACGCAGGCCAAGCCGGTCAGGGGCGGCGTGACGATCAGGGGCGGCTGGCCCGAGGTCTGGCGAGCCAATCTCGAGATCCGTGGCGCCAGCCGCGTGCTTGCGCGCATCGGCGCGTTCCGGGCTCTTCATCTGGCGCAACTCGACAAGCGCGCGCGCCGGTTTGCCTGGGACGAGGTGCTGCGCCGGGACGTGCCATTCCGCATCGAGGTGTCCTGCACGAGCTCGCGCATCTACCACTCCGGCGCCGCGGCACAGCGGATCGAACGGGCGATCCGCGAGGAGCTGGGCGCACCCCTCTCCCCCGACGCCGAGGTGTGCATCAAGGCGCGCATCGAGGACGACCTGTGCACCATCGGTGTCGATACGTCGGGCGAGCCCCTGCACAAGCGTGGTCACAAGGAAGCCGTCAACAAGGCGCCCATGCGCGAGACGCTCGCTTCTCTGTTCCTGCGCCAGTGCGGATATGACGGCACCGAGCCCGTCGTCGATCCGATGTGCGGGTCGGGCACCTTCGTCATCGAGGCGGCGGAGATTGCCGCCGGCCTGAAGCCTGGCCGGTCACGACGCTTCGCCTTCGAGCAACTGGCGAGCTTCGATGCGGCGGCCTGGCAATTGCTGCGTGGCCCGATTCCGCCGGCGCCCGCCCCGGAGCAACCACTGGACAGTCTTGCCGATTGCTCCGGGTCGAGCCCAGAGGCAAATGCGAGCAACTCCCAGCCTGACAGTGCCAAGCCAGGCGTCCGATTTCACGGCAGCGACCGGGACGCGGGCGCGGTCAGCATGAGCCGCGCCAATGCGGCGCGTGCGGGCGTCACCGCGATGACAGAGTTCCGGCAGCACGCGATCAGCGACCTCGTTGCGCCCAGCGGACCACCCGGCCTCGTCATCGTCAACCCGCCCTACGGCGATCGGATCGGCGACAAGAACCGTCTGCAATCGCTCTACCACGCGCTCGGGCAAACGCTCCTGAACCGCTTCGCCGGCTGGCGCGTTGGTCTGGTGACGAGCGAGCCATCGCTCGCCAGCGCAACCGGCCTGCCATTCCTGCCGCCAGTCACCCCAGTGCTGCATGGAGGACTGCGCGTGACGTTGTTCTCGACCGGCCCGCTGACGTGACAGCCCGGCATCGACGTATTGAGCCGCGCAGCGAGCCCGCTTGCGCAGGAAAGCGCGGCTCCCCACCCAGCTGCCATTGCCGATCCCGCGTACACCTCTCCCCGTGTGACGCCCCCCAACGTCCCATTCCAGCACACGCCTTAACGGCTCCTTCACCCCGATCGGGCAGGCTGGGATCAGTCCGAGGCAGTGTCCCCGGCCTGTTGCCCCTCAAAGTAGGTCGAGGCCAGTCGTCATGCCGGATCTCTCCCTCCTCGATCTGCCGGTTCAGATCGCCATGGCGCTGTCGCTCGCCAGCTCCACGACCGGCGCGGATCTCGACTATCTGCTGCGCACGGCGCAGCGCGAATCGAGCTTCCAGGCGGATGCGCGAGCGAGCACGTCGAGCGCGGAAGGCCTGTTCCAGTTCATCGAGGAAACCTGGATCCGCACCATCAAGGACGAGGGCGAGCAGTATGGGCTGGGCGAATACGCCGCCATGATCGAGAAGACGACCGAGGGCCGCTACGCCGTTGCCAATCCAGCGCACCGCCGCGCCATCCTGGCGCTGCGCCGCGACCCGCGCATCTCGGCCGTGATGGCGGGCGCCTATGCGACCCGCAATGCCGAGCACATCGCCGAGGAGATCGGCCGCCGCCCGACCTCCGCCGAGCTCTACATGGCTCATTTCCTCGGGCCGAGCGACGCCGTCCGGCTGATCCAGTTTCGCGACACGCGCCAGAGCCTCTCCGCGCCAGACCTGTTTCCTCGCGCCGCCGCCGCCAACCGCAAGATCTTCTACGCCGACAGCCAGCCACGCAGCGTTGGCCAGGTCTATGACCTGCTGGCGAGCCGCCACGAGCAGACCCTCGCCAGGCGCCGGCCCGCCTTCACCGGCCAGGGCGTCGATACCGGGCTCGGCTCGTGGAGCGCCCAGGTCAGCACGGCCAGCACGATCGTCCGCGTTTCCAGCGTGAGATCAGGCGCCGAGCCGGCCATGTTTACTGATGGAGCGATCGCCGAGCCGGCTTCGACTGCCTGGCTTGGCGAATTGGATGGCAGCCAGGGCGAGGTCATCGCGGCGATGCCGCTGCGGGTGACCGCGCTCGGCACTGACGGGGACGAGGACAGCACCGACATCGCCGGGACAGCGACCGCCACCGCGAACACAGGCGCACTGCGCGTCTCGGTCGCCGACGCGCTCGCGGCACCGGCCTCGAGCCGCTTGAAGGTCATCCGCATCACGCGCTGATGGGAACGCAGGGGCGGCTGAGCAGAGCTCGCCAGAGTGGCCTTCCCGGTCTGGCGATAAAACTCCGCGAAAACAGAGGAATCTAGGCAGGCATTCGTCATGGGGGACGCATGCCACCGGCATGATGGTCTTCCAGCGAAAGTCTGCTCAGGCAGCGAAAGTCTGCTCAGGCAGCCCGCAAAAACACGTGAATCGGTTTCATTGAGCCCATTTCTCGTCCCGCCGTCTTCCCGGCCAAGCGACCAACGGGAGCGCTGAGCCGGGATCCAGCACAAAGAGGGCAGAAGGCACAGTTACTCGCACGATCCCGTCGGGGGACTGGCCCGTCCGGGGCCTGGATCCCGGGTCGAACTCCGCCCCGGCTGAATGCCGGGGCTTCGATCGCCCGGGAAGACGGAGCAGTTGTTTTGGGGCGCCTCCTTAGGACAGCCAGAACAATAGCTGAATCTTTTTCGCGAGCGGTTGTGCCTTGGCGTAGGGTGCAATAGGCACCTTCGCCGTATTGCACCTTCGGCTGGCGTTGCGATCCGGGGTGGTGCAATACGGCCTGAAGCAGGCCTATTGCACCCTACAGATCCCGTGCTCGACTTGACGACAACACGGTGTGGTTATTGTTCGGAGTGTCCTTGGGATAGCCAGAACAATAACTGAATCTTTTTCGCGATCGGTTGTGCCTTGGCGTAGGGTGCAATAGGCACCTTCGCCGTATTGCACCTTCGGCTGGCGTTGCGATCCGGGATGGTGCAATACGGCCTGAAGATGGCCTATTGCACCCTACAAATCGCGTGCTCGACTTGACGACAACACGTAGTGGTCATTGTTCGGAGCGTCCTTAGCTTCGGCCACGAATTGGTTGCCGGGTCCAACGAGGATGTCGGCGGGCCTGCCGCCGAAGAGGCCGAAGGCGAGTGCTGCCACGCACTGCACGCCGCCGAGCGTCAGGATGCGGTCGGCGCCGCAGAGATCGAGCGCGTAGAGAACGGCCGGCGGGATGCCCGCCTGCCCGCGCGGCGGCGAGCAGGCGACGATGGTCGAGACGCCGGCGACCTTGGCCGTCGTCACGCTCATGATGGCCGAAGCGACATGGGCATAGCGCCCGCCCGGCACATAGCAGCCGGCAACCTCGAGCGGGAGATTGCGGTGGCCGGCGATGAGGCCCGGTATCACCTCGATCTCGACGTCACCGATGGCGGCGCGCTGGGCCCGGTCGAAGTCCCCACGATAGCCGAAGAGGCCGACCGAGCCACCCGTGTGCAGGAACACGACGTTCTGGCCCTTCCTGAAGCGCCCTTTGCGGCAGAGGTCGACGAGCCCGGCCATGGCTTTGCCCGAGTAGACGGGGTCCAGCAGGATGCCTTCGAGGCGGGCCAGCATCTCGATCGCCGCGATCGTATCGGGTGCCGGCAAGCTGTAGCCTTCGCTCACGTAGTCGCAGTTCGCAATCACGTGCTCCGCGCGCACGGCGCCGGGGATGCCGAGCTTGTCTGCGGTAGCTGCGGCAAGCTTCAGCACGTTCTCCTCCTGCTTGGGCTTGGGCGCCCGCACGCCGATGCCGAGCACGGGGAGGCCGGCGTTGATGCCGACGAGGCCGGCTTGTGTGCCTGCGCTGCCCGTAGCATGCACGAGATGGTCGATCCTGTGGCCGAGGTCGTTGGCCTGATTGACGATCTCCAGAGCCGCATTCACATAGCCGAGCGCGCCGGTCGCGTTCGATCCGCCGCCGGGGATCGTGTAGACCTTGCGGCCCTCGCCGCGCAGGCGTGCAGCCAGCTTCTCCATGATGCCGTTCATGTCCGGATTGGCCGGATGCAGCTCGCTCGTCGCGCCGTGCAGGTGATCGAGCAGCACATTGCCGTTGCGCGTGTAGTCGGTGTCGGTCTTGCGGGTGCGGTCCTCGAGCAGGATGTGGCAGGCCATGCCGAGCCTGGCGGCTGCCGCGGCTGTCTGGCGCGCGTGGTTCGACTGGGTCGCGCCCTGGGTCAGGACGATGTCCGCGCCCTGGTCGCCCGCTTCTGCCATCAGGAACTCGAGCTTCCTCGTCTTGTTGCCGCCAGAGGAGAGGCCGGTGCAGTCGTCGCGCTTGATCCAGATTTCCGGGCCACCGAGCGCTGCCGTCAGGCGCGGCAGATGCTCGAGCGGCGTCGGCAGATGGCCGAGGCGGATGCGAGGGAAACGGGCGAGGTTCATGACGCGAACGCCTCCATGACTGCCTCGGAGGTTAGCCCTGGCCGGTGTGAAATGCCATTCTCGGCCCAGATCATGCAAACATTGCATGATCACTCTCCGGAGACTGGGATGGAGCTCAAGTGGCTCGAGGATCTGGTGGCGCTCGCCGAGTCCGCTTCGCTGACGGAGGCCGCCGAGCGCCGCAACGTGACCCAACCGGCGTTCACGCGCCGCATCAAGGTGATCGAGCGATGGCTCGGAACCGAAGTGTTCGACCGTTCCCGCAAGCCCGCCCGGCCATCATGCAGCGGCTCGACAGCATGCGGGCGCTCGTGGTCGATTTGCGGCGGCTGAAGCAGGACGTGCTCGATTTCGAGGATGCACCCCGCCGCATCGTCATCGCGGCCCAGCACGCCCTGACCGTCGGGTATCTGCCAGGCTTCATTGCCCGGGTCCAGAGCTCCTACCCCTCGGTCGCCTTCAGGTTGCGCTCGGCCAATCGCGACGAGTGATACAGCCTTTTCATGACCCGGCAGGCGCACCTGCTTGTCGCCTTTGAGACCGCGAGGCTGCCGATCGCGGGTGATGAGACGCTGATCGAGAAGGTCAAGACCGGCGACGACTGGCTCGTACCTGTGGCCACTCGGGGCCTGCCGCTGAGAGAAATCGGCCCCCGCTCGGCAAAGGGTGCTGAGCGCGCTACGCTGAGGATCATTTCCTATCCCCGCGACGTCTTTTTCGGCAGGCTTCAGCATGAGGAGCTGCTTCCCGCATTGGCACAGCAATACAAAGTCCTCAGCGTCTGCGAGACGGCACTGGTGCCGGGCGTGCTGCAACTGGCGCTCTCGGGGATCGGTATTGCGTGGGTTCCCCGGCGCCTCGCCGGGTCTGCGCTATCGACCGGCGCCCTCGTCGACCTCGGCAGCGATCTCGGCCGACCGCCCCTCGACATCGTCGTCGCGCGACTGCGAACCCCCAGATCACGTCTGGCTGATAATCTCTGGGCGCAGTTCGAGCTGACGGGAGGCGAGCCGGCCCCGCCCGCATCCAGGCGACGACGCTCATTGGGGTCGCACGATCGGTGACCGAAGTTGGCGGCCGGGCTCGGCGATCCCATTTCCACAGGGGTCGCGAACACCGGCACTTTGCTCGACCTTCCGCACCCCTATCCCAGCAGTGGCCATCCCTTCCCGCCGGACGCAGCAATCCACGATGCACGCTTGGCCCGTTGCCGAAGTGGCGGCGCTCGACTTGCGCATAGCGAGCGTGTCCGCTTACGATCATTGCGGTGGTAGAAGGTACGACGTGATGGGCCAGAATCTGCCGTCCCGAGACACGGATACGGCTTCATGGGCGAGGCGCAGGGTGTGGCCGTCGATGCCATGCAGCAGCAGACAGCGCTCGTCGCCGGCATGCTGCTGCCGCGGTTCCAGGGGCGGGCGGCTGGCGCGAAAGAGGTCACGGCCGCGGTCTTTCGCGTTCCTCGCAACGCCAAAGACGCATCCCATCACGGTCCGTTCGGCAGAAGGCATCAGCGTGCTCGAGGCAATGACCGCGCTGGACGTCCTGCAGTAGGTCGAGCTCACAGCGAAGGCGAACGAATGAGCGCGAGTTTTGTCATCCGCGAGTACGCTGCCACGGACGAGGCGGCCCTCATCGGCCTCGTCCTCGAGCTCCAGGCTTACGAGGGGCAGTGGTACGACCGCGTGCGGCCAGCGGCCGAGATCGGGCCGTGGTACGTGGCCGATCTCCTGGCCCAATGCGCCAAGGATCAGGGCACGGTTCTGATCGCCGGGCGCGATTGCCACGCTGTCGGCTATGCGGTGATCTATGTTGGTCTGAGCACGGCCGGCGAACGCGACGAGGTCGAGTACCGCTATGGCAGGATCGGCGACCTCTACGTGACGGAAGGTTTTCGCGGATCGGGCATCGGGCGCGCCCTCATCGCCGAATGCGAGGCCCGGACCCGCGCCGCGGGCGTTCGCTGGCTGACGATCAGGCACGACCCGCAGAATGTGCGGCCGGCGCAGCTCTATGCGACCCTCGGCTTCCGGGCCGTCCAAACCGTCCGCGAGAAGAGGCTCGACTGAAGGGGGCGGCGACGTCACGATCCGCGACGACCGCCCCGAGGACGCTTCCGCCCTCAACGGATTTGATGCGCGCGCTGCTGGCAAGCCTCATCCCGCTCCTCGAGCGCATGCTGCCGCTCCGTGAGCAAGCCGGTCACTCTCGTCAATTGGCACACCGCGCGTGTGGCTCGGCGCAATACGCTGAAACGCCATTGCGCCCTACGGTTCCTGAGGTCCCCTCCACGTCTCCTCCTGTGAAGGCCCACAGCTGCCGGATGCCATTCAGCTCAGCATCGACGCGATCGAGGTAGCGTGACTGCGCACAAGACGTGATCCAAGCTTGGCGATTGCCCCCAACTGATCAAATCGAGGATCCCACTGAGGAGGAGGTGGGCCAGTCCAAGACCGGATCTCCGTCCATGTCGGAGTGCCTCCCTCGTTCGCGGGGAGCCGCCGCAACCCGAGCGGGCCGTTAGGCCGGATAGTCGTAGGGCGGCTCGTGAAAAAACCGGAAACAACCAATGATTTCAATGGGAATTTGGCGGAGACGGAGTCCGCAGAACATCTGATTTTGTCAGTCTACCGCTGTCCGCAAAAGGCCTTGATAAGGCGCCTAAAACAACGAATCCTGGTTGCCGTTGTCCACCGTTATCGCCTACGATCTGCGCTCGGAACTAGGGTAATTACTAGGGTAGAGACTAGGGCGACAAGGGCGGACATGGCGCGGGGACTGCATCGACTGAGTGCGCGGACCGTGGAAATAGCAAGAGCTGGCCGGCATAGTGACGGGGGTGGGCTGTACCTGATCGTTGACAAGTCCGGCGCCCGGCGCTGGTCTTTCATGTTTTAGCGCGACAGGCGTCCGACCGAGATCGGCCTTGGCAGCCTATCGAAGGGAGTATCGCTCCTGATAGCGCGTGAGCGGGCTACCACGTGCCGCTAGATGATGGCCGAGGGGCAAGACCAACGCGCATGGCGGGGACCCGAAAGAGCCGTACCGACATTCGGCATTGTGGCCGGGGAGGTCATCGCCTCGCTCGAGTCAGGCTGGCGGAACGACAAGCATCGCGCTCAGTGGCGCTCGACCATCACGGCCTACTGCGGACCGATCGCCTCCAAGGCCGTTGACGAGATCACGACCGAGGATGTGCTCAAGGTCCTGCAGCCGATCTGGACGATCAAGGCAGAAGCCGCCTCGCGGCTGCGGGGGCGGATCGAGAAGGTGCTGGACGCCGCCAAGGCGAAGGGGCTCCGCGACGGCGAGAACCCGGCCCGCTGGCGCGGCCACCTCGATCACCTACTCCCCGCACGTCAGAAGCTCCAGCGCGGCCATCACCCTGCAATGCCCTGGAGTGAGGTTCCGGCGTTCGTTGCCCGACTACGCCGTCTAAGAGCCTGAACCGAAAGTTCTTGAATCGTTGGAATCGTTTGTGATTCTCTCCCTGGCAGCCGAATCAACGGGGGGGCTGCCATGTGGAGCAAGGAAGCACGGGCGCGGCATGCGCCGCACGAGGGACGGTATCCGAGTGAT
>JANNSW010000071.1:0-4822 GCA_031403055.1 Hyphomicrobiaceae bacterium
TCCAGGTACCAGGCGTGCCCGACGCCGAAGGCGGCGTAGATCGTGAGCTTGTCGGTGCGGTCGATCGCCTGCGTCGAGGGCGAGAGCACCTCGCAGACCCAGTCGGGCGGGGTCTCGATGAATGCCGTCTCGGGGAATGGGGTGAGCCGCTCGCGCTTCCAGCCGGCCAGGTCGGGGACGATCACGTGGGGGCCCAGATGCAGCTCCGGCTCGACCATGAAGATCCAGCCACCAGGCCCGCCGCGACCGCGCTGGAACGGGCCCGTGACCTCGTAGCCCAGCATGCTCGCCGCCGTGCTGTGCCGAGGCGCCGGGCGCGGGTGCGCGTGCAGCACGCCGAAGATGATCTCGCCGACCAGGTTCGGCGGCAGCGCCTCGAGGTCGGCATAGGTGGGAGGACGTGCCTTCGGCAGTGACATGGGATTTCGCAGTCCTTGCAATCCCGTGCACTATGCGCCGGCAACCCGGTCGTCGCAACCCGATGGCCAGCGCGCAGGACCGGGTGGGATGGTCGAGTGCGCTTCGTCCACGCCGCCATCACTTCCACTGCTCGGTGCCGGGGCGATAGTCGCTCGCACCCCAGTGCAGGATGGCGCCGACACGGTCGCCCGCAGGGGGCTCGGGAGCGATCAGGCCGTAGTGGCGGGCGAGGCGGGTGAGCGCGAGCTGCAGCACAACCTTGCCGGAGCGTTGCGGCCAGCCTTGGGTCTCCTCGGCGGTCTCGATGCCCTGCAAATGGCAGCAGACATCGATCAGGACGCCGGCGAGCTCGGGGCCGACGGCGGCGAGCGCCCGGCGCACCCGCTCCTTGGCGGCGATCACGTCGTCGCGCAATGCGACGCCGAAGCCGGGCGCCGAGCGGCGATCGCCCGATGGCGAGGACGCCGCCGACCAGTTGGCCGTCGTGCGCGGCGTCATCTGGGCGAACCAGAAATCCGAGCGGAGCCGCTCGCCGGCCGTGAACTGCTCGTCCGAGATCATGGCAGCACCCGATTTGTCCTTGCGGCGGCGCAGCCAGGCGAGCGGGCTCTCGGCATCGTCGACCAGCAATTGCCGGCCGTCCGGGGAGGCAGCATCGGCCGGTCGCAGGGACCGCTCCTGATGCTGTGCGCGGAAGGGGTCGCCAATGGCGAGCGCACGGCGCAACCACTTGGCGCCCGCCGCCGCCAGTACGTAGCTGCCGCCATCGGGACCGCGCGCGACGAGGCCTTCGCTCACCGCCTCGGCAAGTGCGGACGCCGGCAGAGGGCGACGCGAGCCGCTGGCTGCTGCGTGCGCTCCCGAGATCGTCAGGCGGTCGCCGTCCTGGCGAGCACAGGCCCCCGGCCGGGAGAGGGACCTGAGAAGGGCGGCGAGCTGAGCCCGAGGCCCGGTTGATTTGGTTTGCTGGCTACTCATCGTCATCTCCATTGCGCTCGGCGCACCGTTCCAGGCCGCGCACGATGCCTTCGAGCAGATCGAGCGTGCGGTCGAAGGCAGGATCATCGCGCCGGTCCTCGATCGCCCGGCACGCATGGCGCACGGTGGTCCGGTCGCGCCCGAATGCGGCGCCCACGGCAGTCATGGTCAGTCCGAGCCCGACATGGGTGATGTACATGGCGACCTGGCGCGCGAAGGCGATCGGCGCACGGCCACGGGTCGGTCGCCGGAGGTCGCCAGCATCGATCAGAAAGGCGCCGGCCACGGTCCGATCGATGACTGGTCGGATGACGAAAGCCCGATCGCCCAGATTAGCTCCTAGGCTTGCAGTTGCCGCGACCGTCTCCGGCAGGTGGATGCTTGATTGCGAAATCATGTTATGCCTCTGGTGTTTGAGGTACTATTGATTGTTGACGAAGCAATCGACGTACCAGACGGCCGGTTGTTTGTGCGCCTTCGACTTGATACTAGGATATCTCCTGTAGTGGGCGGCGGGGATAAGTCCCAAACCTGCCGCGCTGATGGCAAGACGGACCCAGACGATCCCGGCCTGGAGCAGAAAGAACACGACCCGCGTTAACCATGGTGGGGCGCTGCCGCCGTTTGGTCCTGATTTTGCTTGATACGAGCAGCTCCTCTGGCCATGGCTACCCGCATGTCACTCGTTTCATCAGAGTCCGTCACGTTTCTCGGCGCGCCCTTCGATATGGTCGAGCCCGCCGACGTCATCGAGACGATCCGGGCCCGCCGCCCGGGGCAGCCGTTCCGCTACATCGTGACGCCCAACGTCGATCACGTGGTGCGACTGAGCCGGCAGCCGGAGCTGCGTGCAGCCTATGAAGGCGCATGGCTCAGCCTCTGCGACAGCCATCCGGTACGGTTTCTCGGGCGCCTGCTGGGCCATCGCCTACCGCATTTTACCGGCGCCGATCTGACGCTCCGGATGTTCGGGGAAGTGCTGGAAGCGGGCGACGAGATCGCCGTGCTCGGCGCCAACGAGGGGATCATCGAGGACATCAGGCAGCGCTTCCCGCAGCTGACGATCACCGCGCATGTGCCGCCGATGGGGTTTGCCAAGGATAAGGGGGCCTTCGGCGAGGCGGTCGCGTTCGGGGCGACGAGCAAGGCGCGGTTCCTGTTCCTCGCGGTCGGCGCGCCGCAATCCGAGCTGGTCGCCCAGGAGATTGCGGCGACGCCAGGAGCAACCGGTACCGCGCTCTGCATCGGCGCTTCGCTCGAGTTCCTCACCGAGCAGAAGCGGCGCGCGCCCCAGTTCATGCGCGATACCGGGACCGAGTGGATCTTCCGGTTTGCGAGCGAGCCGCAGCGGCTATGGCGGCGCTATCTACTGGGCGTCACTCCGCTCGCCATGCTGTTCCTCAACGAGGTGTTCCGGCGCGGGCCCGAACCCAAGGTCGCGGCACGATCGAGCGAGGTCCTGGCGCCGGCCGTCGCGGTGGCCCAGCCGCCGCTGGTGCTGCACATCACGGGCGACTATCCCGACCCGGTTCGAGCACCGACGACGCAAGCCATCAAGCGCCTGATCGACGACAGCAAGGGCGCGCGCCACCTCGTGTTCTCGCTCGACCGGACCGCCAATCCCTTCGCCACCTATCTGAAGGAGTGCCCGGCTCCCGACAACCAGAAGCTGTTTGCCTATGGCCATTTCGGCCTGCCGCTCGGCATCGGTCACTTTGCGTCGTTCTGGTTGGTCGCGCGCCGGATCGAGGCGGTGCTCGCCAGGGAAGGGCTGCGGCCAGACGCCGTGCATGCGCACCGGCTGACGTTCGACGGCATCGCCGGCTGGCTGATCGCGCGCCGGCGCGGGATCCCGCTGCTGCTCTCGGTGCGTGGCGAGGTCGAAAGCAAGGTCTTCCGCTTCAAGCCGCTCTATCGGCCGCTGCTGCGCCGCATCGTGGCGGATGCAGCGCGCATCTACTATGTCTCGGCTTGGTACCAGAGCACGCTCGAGCGACTGACCGGGGCCGATCCCAAAAAATCGCGGGCGCTGCCGAATGCGGTGCATAACATCCGTGCGCGGATCGCCCCGCGTGCGCCGGAGCCGGCGTTCGTTGCGATCGCCAACCTCGACATCACTCGCAAGAAGGGCATCAACCGGCTGATCGAGGCGTTCGGCGAGGTTGCCGCCGAGCTGCCCGGCGTGCGGCTCGACATCATCGGGACCGGCAAGCCAGCCGCGGTCGCGATGGTTGAAGCGCTGATCAGCGCGGCGGGGCTGGGCGAACGCGTTCGCCTGCTCGGGGCACTGCCAAACGCTGCGCTGCTGGAGCGGCTGCCGAGCTATCTCGCGCTCGCACTGCCGAGCCGCAATGAAACCTTCGGCATGGTCTACACCGAAGCGCTGTTTGCGGGGGTGCCGATCCTCTATTCGCGCCAGACCGGGATCGACGGCTATCTGGACGGGCTCGAGGTCGGCGTCGGCGTCGATCCCAACGACATTGCGGAGATCGGACGCGGGCTGGTGGCGCTCGCCCGGGACAATGGGCGCTATCGCACCGCGATCGCCGAGGCCGGCAGCGAGTTGCACCGCCGCTTCGATCCGGAGCGCCAGATCGCCCTCTATCAATCCGAAATCGAAGCCGCCGTCGTGGCGAGGCCGAATCCCGGCCAGTGGAGCGTGAGCGTGCACGCCGACTGGCGCCCGCTCGAAGCGGAATGGCGCGCGCTCGAGGCGGAGGGAGTGCTCACGGCCTTTCAACGCTACGATTGGGCGGCTGCCTGGTACGCCGTCACCGGCCGCCATGGGCGGGCCGAGCCGCTGATCGTGGTCATCCGGCCGGCTCCGGGAGAGCCGCCCGCGATGATCCTGCCGCTCGCGCGCTACCTGGTCCAGGGCGTCAGAACGATCGGCTTTGCCGACATGCGCGTGTCGGACTATGCGGCACCAGTGATGCGGCGCGGCCTCGGCTTGTCCCCGGCCGAGGCACGATTGCTCTGGCGGCGGGTGAAGGCGGCTTTGCCCGCCGCCGACCTCCTGCATTTCTCCAAGCTCGTGCCGGACGCAGGCGGACAGGCCAATCCGCTGCTCGAGCTCGGCCATACCGTGCCGCACATCTTCATGTCACATGAGGTCAAGCTGGTCGCACCCTGGCGGGAGAGGCTGGAAGACTTGGTCGGGCGCAAGTTCGCGACCGAGCTGGAGCGCAAACGCCGCAAGATCGAGCGGATCGGCGAGATCCGGCTCGAGGTTGCGCACGGCGGCAGCAAGGCGGATGAGATCTTCGCCGCCCTGCAGCGCCAGCATCACTCCCGCTTCAAATCCCTGAACCGCAACGACGTGCTGGACGATCCGGTCTGGTGCGAGCTCTATGGCAGCCTCATCGGCGGCACCGATGCCCGGCCCTACGCCACCATGCTCGCGCTCTATGCGGGCGAGGAGTTG
>JANNSW010000072.1:0-8085 GCA_031403055.1 Hyphomicrobiaceae bacterium
ATCCCTTCGATCGCCTTCTGTTGGCGCAGGCTGGAGTGGAAGGGCTGCGGCTGCTGACGTTGGACCGTGCCCTCGCTCGCCATCCGCTGGCGTGGCGCGAAGGGGCTTGAATACGGCGCTGCGGCCCATTGCATCTGGCTCGAACCTCGGCCAGTTTCAGCTGCGGACGCGCACCTCCACGTCACTCGCTTCTCTTCATCCGGAGCTTTCCCATGTCCACCGCCCTTCCCAAGCAAGCCAACAGAAGGCGATCGAAGGGATCGCGCGTCGCGGGCACCGGATCGGGCTCGGCGAGCACGTGGCGGGCCTCGATGGCGAGAATGGTCGCAGGGATAGTCGTGCAGAATGACGGAAGGTCTTCGAGCGCCAGCAATAGGTCCAGTTTTCCAAGCCTAAATTTTATCGCAATCTCCCAGAGACTCGCAACACTGACGTGCAACGCCGAATCTTGGGATTCGAGTACATTGCACATGGCGTGAGGCAGGAGAGACTCCTCTTGTCTCGCTAGCGCAATGAGCACGTTGGAGTCGAGGAGGAGGTGGCTCATTCCGGCAGAGGTCGCAGCAAAAAATCCTCCGGAAGTGGATCGTCGAAATCATCCGCTACGCGACTGAAGAATTGCGACACTCCGCGAGTTTCGAGGAAACGCTTCATCGCGTCCGGATCATAGCCACCCTTCCGGCTCGGCGCAGGCGCGACCAGGTCGAGCACGGGCTCACCGTCGCGCGTAACGGTAATCCGCTCGCCGGCAGAAACGCGGTCAGCAAGCTCCGCGAGGCGGCGCTTGGCTTGGGTGATGGTCACGGTCGTCATGGCCCAAAGAATAGTCCGCGGACAGCCTCGCTGCAATGGCCAATCACCCGCGTATCGATCTGCCGCCGCATCAGTCGACGTCGGCTGCGACCTTCATACTGGCGATCTTGTCGGGATTGCGCACGGGCTCGCCGCGCTTGATCTTGTCCACGTGCTCCATGCCTTCGCTGACCTTGCCCCAGACGGTGTACTGGCCGTTCAGGAAGCTCGCGTCGCCAAAGCAGAGGAAGAACTGGCTGTCGGCCGAATCCGGGCTCGCCGCGCGTGCCATCGAGGCGGTGCCGCGCACATGCGGCTCCTTGGAGAACTCGGCCTTCAGGCGCTTGCCCGATCCGCCCGTGCCGGTGCCTTCCGGACAGCCGGTCTGGGCCATGAAGCCGTCGATCACCCGATGGAAGACGATGCCGTCGTAGAAGCCCTCGCGCGCGAGCTCCTTGATGCGGGCGACATGGCCGGGTGCGAGGTCGGGGCGAAGCTCGATCACCACGCGACCGTGGGTGATCTCCATGATGAGCGTGTTCTCGGGGTCCTTGATGGCCGCCACGTGCTGGTCTCCTGCTGATGCCGAGTTGGATTCGCGTCGATGGGGCAAACCTCTATTGGACGCCCGCCATTCGCATGGAAATGATCTTGTCGGGGCTGGCGATTGCCACGCTCTGGCCCGAGCCTGCCTTCACCTTGTCGATATGCTCCATGCCTTCGATCACCTGCCCGAACACCGTGTACTGGCCTTGCAGGTGTGCGCACGAATCGTCCGTGAAGCAGATGAAGAACTGGCTGTTGGCACTGTTGGGGTTATTGGTCCGGGCGGCGCCGAGCGTGCCGCGCTTGAAGGGCGCCGCGGTGAACTCGGCCGGCAGGTCGGGATAAGGCGAGCCACCCGAGCCGGTCCCGGTCGGATCGCCGGTCTGGGCCATGAAGCCCGCGATCACCCGATGGAAGACGATGCCGTCGAAGAACTTCTCCTTGATCAGGAGCTTCATGCGCTCGACGTGCTTGGGCGCGTTGGCGGGCAGCAGCTCGATCACGACCTTGCCGGTCTGCAACTCCATCACAACCGTGTTGGCCGGATCGGCCGCGTGCGCCGGGGAGAGGCCGATGATGACTGCCAGTGCGAGGAGAAAGGCAAAGCGCATGGGACGCATTCCTTGTGTCGAAGGGGTTCATACCGTGGCCTGGAGCTTCTCGCCGAGCCGCTCGGCAACGGCCTTGGTCACGAAGGGTGTCACATCGCCGCCGAGCGCCGCGATCTGGCGCACGAGCGTGGCGGTGATGTGGCGCACTGCTGGCGAGGAGATCAGAAACACCGTCTCGACATCACGCGCCATGGCCCCGTTCATACCCGCCATCTGCGCTTCGTAGTCGAGGTCGGTGCCGTCACGCAAGCCGCGAATGATGACGGAAGCGCCCTCCGAGCGCGCGGCATCAACGACGAGCCCGGAGAAAGTCGTCACCCGCGCCCGCTTGCCCGATCGTCGCGGCAGGCCGGCCAGCTCGGCCTCCAGCATGGCTGTGCGCTCGGCGGCCGTGAACAGGGGTTGCTTGCCGGGATGCACGCCAATGCCGATGACCAGCTCGTCGACCAGATGGAGGCTGCGCTGGATCACATCCTGGTGCCCGAGTGTCGGGGGATCGAACGAGCCGGAATAGAAGCCGATGCGGGAAGATTTCGCTGCCATGACGCATCCACTCAGCGCCGCTGCAGGGCGAGCCAGAGTCCGCCGCCGATGAGGATCGTGCCGGAGATACGCTCGACGGCGCGAATGTTGCCGCGCGAGAGCAGGCCGCCCGCACGCCCGGCCGCAATGGCATAGGCCCCATCCAGCAGGGTTGCGACCACCATGAACGTGGTCCCGAGCAGCAGCGTCTGCAGCAGCGGTTCACCCCGGGGATCGACGAACTGGGGGATGAAGGCGCCGAAGAACAGCAGCGCCTTGGGGTTGGAGAGAATGACGAGGAAGCCCTGCCAGAAGAAGCTGCCGCCCGGCCGCGTGCCATCCATGGCCTCGCCCAGATTGCCGTCGGAGCGCCAGAGCTTGAGGCCGAGCCAGACGAGATACGCCGCCCCGAGCAGCCGCAAGACATCGAAGATCTGGCCCGCATGCGCCACGATCGTGGCGAGCCCGCCCGCAAGGACTGTCAGCATGATCGCGAGCCCAAGCTGGGTCCCAGCGACGTTCAGCAGCCCCGCCCTGCTGCCGTGCTTCAGGCTGTTGGCGATGATGACGGTGACGGTTGGACCCGGAACGATCACGACGGCAATGCAGGCGGCCACATAGGCGAGATAGGTCGAGAGCGGGATCACGAATGTCTCCTGAAGAGGCGAGCGCGTAGTCAGCCCCGATTGCCAGCAGTCTGTCAACAGCGCGGGATTGCTACGGCCGAGCGGCTACGAGGCCGGCTGTGCCCGTCAAGATCGTGCGCAGCACCGGATCGCCCGTCTCCCAGGCGAGGCGCGACAGCTCAGCCGACAGGTCGCTCTGGTCAGTGCTGCTCAGCGTCGATCGCAGCACCCCGACATGACGATGCAGCGCCCCGGCAAGCTCGATGCGTTGCGCAACCGAATAGATCTCCCTCTCGCTCAGCGAGGTGACGACACCGAGCAGATGATTTTTCAAGGTCGCGTAGGTGTCGAAGAAGCGCATGTCGGCGAGCTGCTGGCGCTGGGAAGCATCGAGCGAAGCGGCGAAGGGCTCGGTCAGCTCGACCGTCAACGCCGACAGCTCGAGCAGCACCTGCTGCAGCCTCACCAGCTCTGGCTGCAGCCGCGCGCCGCCTCGTACCGCGACGTTGTAGCGAGCCCGGTAGCTGCCGATGAAGCCGTCATAGCAGCGCAAGTCGATCAGTCGGCGCAGCAGTGGGACCGAGGGGTCATGGGCGGCGGCGACAACGTCTCCCGCGTCGATCATCTTCTCGAACACCCCACCCGAGCGAGTTGACTGGAGGCGGGGGAACTCGCTCGGCAACGACGAGCGCAGGATCGAATCGATCGCCAGGTAGTCCTCCGGTCGCCAGACATGATCGGAGTCGGGAAAACGGAATTCGGTCGAACGCGGGCGAGTGACATCGAGGCCCATGCTCGCAGTCGCCGACAGTCCGACGAGCACGAATACCGCAACAAACACCGCTGTGCGACTGGTCAACATGGTTGCAGGCTACCAGCGTCGACGTCGCATTGGAAGACGGGCGCGCGCTCAGGCCCGCTCGCCTCATGGCATCCACGGCCATTTGCGCAATCGCACTGGCAACACACCTATCGTGACGCCAGGAACACGCCTCCCAGAATGAGGACCGAGGAGAGGAGGAGTGTCGGCGTCAGCGGCTCGCCCAGCAACAGCGCGGCCAGCAGCACGCCCGACACCGGCTGCAGGAACTGGAAGAGACCCATGCGGGCGATGCCGCCCTTGCCGAGCGCCCAGTACCAGAGCACATAGCCGACGATGGTGACGGCAATCGCCTGGTAGAGCACAGCTGCCCAGACATCGCCCCCAACCTGCTCCAAATCGATCCCGCCGAGGGAGAATGGCAGCACCGGCAGCAGCAGCGCCGCCATCAGCGCCGCACCCCAGAAGGTTGCGCCGGTCGAGGGATAGCCCATCTGCTTCAGGCGTGCGCCCGCCACATAGCCCGTGGAGGCAAAGAACGCCGAGACGAGGACGATGATGTCGCCTTCGAGGCTCGCGCCGTGGGTCCCGCTGCTGTCGCGCGAGGTGATGAGGACTGCTTCGCCCGCAAGCGCGATGAGGCAGCCGACCCACCACCATAACGGGGGCCAGCGCCGTTCGAGCGCCATGGCGATCGCGCCCGTGTAGACCGGCAGCACGGCCAGTATGAGTGAGGCGTGATTGGCGGAGGTCTGCTTCAGACCGATCGTGTAGAGCATCGGAAAGGCCACGAACCCACAGAACGCCGAAAGCGCCAGCATGCTGCGCTCGGCCGTTGTCGATGGCAGCGGCGTACGCATGGCAAGCGCCACGGGGAGTGCAGCCAGACCCCCGACCACGGTGCGCAGCACCGCGACCGCCAGAGGCGGCAACCCCAGCACCGCGATCTTGGTGGCGACGGGCGAGGCACCCCAGAGGATGACGGCGGCAAGGGCCGCGAGGATGACGGTCGGGGACATGGGGTGCGTTCATCAGAAAAGGAGCTGCCGATCGCCCACATGCAATCCGGACCAACCGCGAATGTGCGACCTACACCAGGCCTTCAGCCTTCACGTGCACCCAGGTTTCGTCCAGCGACTTCTTGGTCTTGGCGATCAACTCGTCGACCTCGGGCTTGGTGATCGTGAGGGGGGGCGAGATCACCATGCGGTCCCAACAGGCGCGCATGATGAGGCCGTTGCTGACACTCGCATTGCGGCAGAAGGTGCCGACCTTGCCTTCCTCGGGGAAGCGCTTGCGGCTCTTCTTGGAAGGCACCAGCTCGAGCGCGCCGATCAGCCCGACCATGCGGGCTTCACCCACGATCGGATGATCGCCGAGCGCCAGCCATTGCTTCTGCAGATAGGGGCCGATATCGCTCTTCACGCGCTCGACCAGCTTCTCCTCCTCGATGATCGCGATGTTCTCGAGCGCGGCAGCGCAGCAGGCGGGATGCCCGGAATAAGTATAGCCGTGGTAGAACTCGCCTGATTTCTCGATGAACGGCAGCGCCACCTTGTCGGAAAGGGCGACCGCGCCGATCGGCAAATAGCCCGAGGACAGGCCCTTGGCCATCGCGATGATGTCGGGCTCGATGCCGAAATGGTGCGAGCCGAACCAGTGGCCGGTGCGCCCGAAGCCGCAGATCACCTCGTCGGCGACGAGCAGGATGTTGCGCTCCCTGCAGACGCGCTGGATCTCCCTCCAGTAGTTGTCCGGCGGCATCAGCACGCCGGCCGCGCCCTGGATCGGCTCGCCGATGAAGGCGCCGACATTTTCCTCGCCCAGCCAGTCGATCATCTTCTCGAGCTGGCGCACGCGCTCGGCGCCGAGCTCGGCCGGCGTCATGTTGCCTTCGTGGCCGAACCAGTAGGGCGGGTCGATGTGGTGGATGCCGGGAATGGGCATGCCGCCCTGACGGTGCATCGCAGTCATGCCGCTGAGGCTGGCCGAGCCCATGGAGGAGCCGTGATAGCCGTACTTGCGGCTGATGATGCTGGTCTTCATGGGCTTGCCGAGCGTGCCCCAATAGTGGCGCACCAGGCGGATGATGGTTTCGTTGGCTTCCGAGCCCGAGTTGGTGAAGAAGATGTGCTTGCAGGTGCCGGGCGTGAGGCTCGCCACCTTCTCGGCAAGCGCGGTCGCGGCCGGATGGGTGCACTGGAAAAAGGTATTGTAATAGGCGAGCTGCGACATCTGCCGGTGCACGGCCTCGTTGATGCGCTCGCGGCCATAGCCGACGTTGACGCACCAGAGCCCCGCCATGCCGTCGAGCAACTTCTTGCCGTCGGCCTCGTAGACGTAGATGCCGTCCGCGCGGGTGATGACGCGGGTCTTCTGCGCGTTCAGCTCGTGCGTGTTGGTGAAGGGATGGAGGTGATAGGCGGCGTCGCTCGCCTGGATCTCCTCGGTCGGGGGCAGGTTGGCTCTGAAGGTCATTTGGGTCTCCTCTTGAGAGCGAATAGCGAATAGGGAGTAGCGAATAGGGAGTAGGGAGTAGGGAACAGGGAGTCGGCAGTAGGGTGGTGTCCCCTACTCCCGACTGCCTACTGCCTACTCCCCCGTTCAAACGCTCAACAACAAATGCTCACGCTCCCACGGACTGATCACCCGCATGAAGTTCTCGAACTCGGCGATCTTGATCTTGGGATAGAGCGCGGCAAAGCCCGGACCCAGGATCTCGTGCAGCTCCTCGCAGTCCTCGAAGGCGGCGACCGCATCGAGCAGGCCGCGCGGCAGCCGGTTGGGGCTGTTGTAGGCGCTGCCGACGATGGCGTTGCGGGGCTTCAGCCGTTTCCTCATGCCGATCAACCCGCAGGCCAGCGAAGCAGCGATCACCAGATAGGGGTTGGTGTCGGCGCCGGGCAGCCGGTTCTCGACGCGCCGGGCATCGGGCTGGGACGCCGGCACCCGCAAGCCCGTGGTGCGGTTGTCGACGCCCCATTCCACATTGATTGGCGCGGCGGCATCAGGCACGAGGCGCCGGTAGGAGTTCACGTAGGGAGCGAACAGGCAGGTCGCGGCCGGCAGGTATTCCTGCTGCCCGCCCAGAAATCCGTAGAACAGCTCGGTCGGCTGGCCGCTCTTGTCGGAGAAGAGCGTCTTCTTGGTTTTGGGATCGATCACGCTCTGATGGACGTGCATGGCGCTGCCGGGCTCGTCCTCCATCGGTTTGGCCATGAAGGTCGCGTAGTAGTCGTGCCGGAGCGCGGCCTCGCGCAGCGTGCGCTTGAAGAAGAACACCTGATCGGCGAGCGCCATCGGCTCGCCATGGCGCAGATTGATCTCGAGCTGAGAGGTGCCGCCCTCCTGGATGATGGTATCGATCTCGAGGCCTTGGGCTTCGGCGAAATCGTAGAGGTCGTCAACGAAATCGCCATACTCGTCGACGCCGGCGAGCGCGTAGCTCTGCAGCGCGGTGCCGGCCCGGCCGGTGCGCCCGACCGGGGGCTCGAGTGGGTAGTCGGGATCTGGATTGGGCTTGGTCAGATAGAACTCGAGCTCGGGCGCGACGATCGGCTGCCATCCTTCCTTCTCGAACAGCGCGAGCACGCGCTTCAGCACGCTCCTCGGCGCGTATTCGACATCGCCGCCGGTCTGCCATTGCACGTCGTGGAGCACCTGCGCGGTCGGCGAGGTCGCCCAGGGCGCGAGTTTGAGCGTTTTCAGGTCGGGGACCAGCAGCACGTCGCCTTCGGTGTAGTCCTGGTCGCCGTCGAAATCGACGTAGTCGCCGGTCACGCCCTGGAAGAAGATCGAGACCGGCAGGTGCATCGGCTTCAGCTCGGCGAACTTGGAGGCCGGCATCGCCTTGCCGCGCGCCACGCCCGCGATATCGGGCACCGCGCACTCGACCTCCTCGACCTTGTGGGCCTTCAGCCAGGGCTTCACCTCCGAGGGGCTCGCGGGCGGCCTCACCTCGCCGTCATATTTTGGCAAAGGCTCCGGTTTCGCTTTCACGGGCCTTTCCTTCGTCGATCGGTCAACCATTGTTTCCGCCGTTTGAATCCATTCCCGTCGTGCCGCCATTGGCCCTCGAGCGCGCGCTATTGGGCGCAGGCCAAGGGCTCGGCGACGGGTGATCGCATAATGTGATCACAAAATTGTTTTGTCAAAGCATCAACAGCAG
>JANNSW010000073.1:0-2929 GCA_031403055.1 Hyphomicrobiaceae bacterium
CCGCCACATCGGCGCGCGCCTGCGCGACCCTTCGCTCGAAGGTCTTGGGATCGATCCGAGCGAGCACGTCGCCCGATTTCACCTCGCTGTTGAAGTCGGCGTCGAGCGCTTCGATCTGTCCGGAAAGCTGCGATCCAACGAGCACCGTCACCACCGCCCCGACCGGCCCCGAGGTCGAGACCACCCGGCGGACATTGCCTCGCGTCACGTCCGCCGTGACATAGGCGAGCGCTTCGGGCGGGCCGGCCTTGCCCGGCCACTGCCAGTAGGCGGCGCCACCTGCAAGTGCGGCAGCGGCACCGATCATGGTCAGGATTTTCAGCATCTGCTCGGCCACCATTTCCATTCGATCATGTCGGGTCCATTAACTGTAACGGTCGCGGCCGGCCAATTCCGTTGGTCATCGAGCCGAAAGATTGCGCGGGGATGCCGGCTCCACTCCGCTCGCGACCTTGCCAACCTCGGACGCCCCCGCTACGGTCCGGCCCAATCCCAGCCCTTCTTGACCGGCCGCCCTGAGGCCAAACGCGCGGAGCACGCCCCATGACCTTCAAGCTTCCCGATCTTCCCTACTCCTATGACGCGCTCGTGCCTTACATGTCGCGCGAGACGCTCGAGTTCCATCATGACAAGCATCACCTGGCTTATGTGACGAACGGCAACAACCTGGTTAAGGGCACGCCGTTCGAGGGCCAGACGCTGACCAAGATCGTGAAGGGCTCGTTTGGCAAGAATGCGGGCCTCTTCAACAATGCCGGCCAGCATTTCAACCACGTCCATTTCTGGCCCTGGATGAAGAAGGGCGGCGGCGGCAAGAAGCTGCCAGGCAAGCTCGATGCCAAGATCACCTCCGACCTCGGCGGCTACGACAAGTTCCGCACCGATTTCGTGCAGGCGGGCATGACCCAGTTCGGCTCTGGCTGGTGCTGGCTCGCGGCCAAGGACGGCAAGCTCACCATCATGAAGACGCCCAACGGCGAGAACCCGCTCGTCCACGGCGCGCAGCCGCTGCTGGGCTGCGACGTGTGGGAGCATGCCTACTATATCGACTATCGTAACGCCCGGCTGAAATTCCTCGAGGCCTTCGTCGACAACCTCGTCAACTGGGAATACGTCGAGGCGATGTCGACTGGATCGGTCTGATCTCTGGCCTGCATGCGCGAGTGCCTGGAATCGGAAGGGCCACCCCGGGAGGCGGCCCTTCGGACACTCCCAACAATAACCGCACCGTCTTGTCGTCAAGTCGAGCACGGGATCTGTAGGGTGCAAGTGGCCTGCTTCAGGCCGTATTGCACCACCCCGGATCGCAACGCCAGCCGCAGGTGCAATACGGCGAAGGCGCCTATTGCACCCTACGCCGAAGCTGATCTCTGGCCTGCCGCGGCAGCGCCTGGAATCGGAAGGGCCGCCCCGCGAGGCGGCCCTTGCCTCATGCGCAGCCGAGCTCAGACATGCTCGGCGTAGTTGCGCAGCCACTCGATCCGCTCGCGGTAGGCCTGCCTCAGGCAACCGCGATCCGAGCCGCAGGAATTGCGCTCGGCGAGCCAGCCGCGCTGGCCGCGGCGCAGCCAGGACGTCTGATCGAAATAGCGCGCGCGCTGCTTGGCCCGGCCGTACCAGAAGCTGAGATCTTCGTCCAACCGGCTCAGATAGGGTCCGGTGCAGACCGCCTTCTCGGCGGCGAGCGTGGCGGTGCGGCAGTTGAAGCTGGCGGCCTGCGCTTCGCCAAATCCCGTTGCGAGCACGATCGTGGTGCCGAGCACCGCAAGGGCAAGGTTCCTGATCATCGCGTTCTCCTGTTCCAGTGCTCATCCCCGAGCACGATATCGCCTTCGGATGGAGGATATTCAACACCATTGGAGATTTTACTTAAGTGAACGCGATATTCATCTGGCATTCATCCGGGAAGAACTTGCCGGCATCAGGCCGATCGCACCGGCGATCGCCAGCATCGAGGCCGCCAGCAGGAACGCGGCGCCAGGGACGTGCCAGCCGGCGCCATTGCCGATGAAGTAGGCGAACACCAAGGTGAAGAGGCCCGGCCCGATCAGGCCGGCAATGCCTTGGAGGCTCGAGATCGCGCCCTGCAGCTTGCCTTGCTCCGTCGGCTCGACGCGTGCCGTCATCTGGCCCTGGATTGCCGAGCCGGCGAGCCCCCAGAGCGCCATCACCGGGATCCCGGCCCAGAACCATGTCCCCGTCTCGGCCAGCCCGTAGATGGCAAAACCGGCCGCTCCGGCAAACAATCCCAGCAGCATCGTTGCCCGCTCGCCGATCCTGCGAACGATCGGACCGGTCAGTCCGCCCTGCACGATCATCGAGGCGACGCCGACGGCAGCGAGCGTCAACCCGACGCCGCGCTCGTCCCAATGATAGCGGTAGCTGGCGTAGAGCACGAACACGCTCGGCAGCGCCACATGGGCGAGCTGGGAGAGGAATTGCGCGGCAGCGAGCCGGGCGAGCTCGCGCTTGGAGCTGAGCATCGCAATCGCTCCGACCGGATTGGCCTTCCTCAGCACGAACGGTGAACGCCGGTCCGGCGGCAGCGACTCGGGAAGAATCAGGTAGCCGTAGAGCGCGTTGAGCAGGCTTGCGGCAGCCGCGGCCCAGAACGGCAAGCGCGGGTCGATGCCGCCGAGCAGACCGCCGATCGCCGGTCCGAGCACGAAGCCGAGCCCGAAGGCAGCTCCCAGCATGCCGAAAGCAGCCGAGCGCTTGGCAGGCTCGGTCACGTCGGCGATGTAGGAGTAAGCCGTCGAAATGCTCGCGGCCGTCACTCCCGACAGGACCCGGCCGACGAACAGCCATCCCAGATTGGGGGCCAGCGCCATCACCACGTAGTCGAGCCCGAGCCCGAGGTTCGAAAGCAGGATCACCGGCCGGCGGCCGAAACGGTCCGAAAGTGCGCCCAGCACGGGCGAGAACACGA
>JANNSW010000074.1:0-2293 GCA_031403055.1 Hyphomicrobiaceae bacterium
GTCTCGATCATCACGGCGGCCAGCCCGGCGCCGGTGCGGTCGGTGTCGCCAAGGCGCAGCACCACGTCGAAACGCCGTGCGCCGTCCACCACCTGGCTGACGACCTGGCCGCCCGACAGGGCTTGCAGCGCCTCCGCCACGGAGGCGGCAGAGACACCATACAGCGCGGCGCGTTCATGGTTCACCACCACCTGAAGCTGCGGCACGCGCACCTGGCGCTCGACCTGCAGGTCGGTCAGGCCGGGGGTCGAAGCGAGGCGCTGCTGCATGCCCTCGGCGAGGGTGCGCAGCGTGTCGAGATCATCGCCGGTGATCTTGAGCGCGATCTCGGCGCGCACGCCGGAGAGCATGTGGTCCAGCCGGTGTCCGATCGGCTGGCCCACATTGGCGCTGCCGGGCAGCACCGCGAGACGCGCGCGGATATCGGCCGAGATCGCCTGCTTGTCGCGCGCGGAGGCATGGAGCGAGACATCGATCTCGGCGGAGTGCACGCCTTCCGCATGTTCATCAAGTTCGGCACGGCCGGTGCGGCGCCCGACCGTGCGGACCTCCGGCACCTGCATGATCAGCAGTTCGGCCTCGCGGCCCAGCCGATTGGCTTCGGCGAGGCTGATGCCGGGCTGGAATTGCAGGCTGATGGTCAGCGTGCCCTCGTTGAACGATGGCAGAAACGCGCGTGGCAGTGCCGATGCTGCAACGCCCGCCACCAGCACAGCCGCCGCGATTGTTGCGATGATCCCCTTGGCGTGACGAAAAGCCCAGTGCAGCAAGCGCTCGTTGCCGCGCTTCAAGACCCGCACCACGGCGCCGTCATGGTGGTCGAGCTGCTTGGCGCTGCCCAGGAGATAGGAGGCCAGCACCGGGGTCACGGTGATCGAGACCAGCAGGCTCGCTAAAATCGATACGATGTAGGCGACGCCGAGCGGCGCAAACAGCCGTCCCTCGATGCCGGAGAGCACAAACAGTGGAATGAATACCAGGACGATGATGAAGGTCGCATAGACGATGCCGGAGCGGACCTCGACACTGGCGTCAGCGACGACCTGCAGCAGCGGTTTCGGCAATTTGTTCTGCCGATTCTGTCTTAAACGCCTGTAGACATTCTCGACGCCGACGACAGCGTCGTCGACAAGCTCGCCGATGGCGATCGCCAATCCGCCCAGAGTCATCGTGTTGATCGACAACCCAAAAGCCTTGAAGATGAGGACCGTCACCAGAAGTGATAAAGGGATTGCTGTTAGGGAGATTAGCGTCGTGCGTGCATTGAGGAGAAAAGCAAACAAGATCACCGCAACGACGGCAGCCGCTTCGGTCAAGACGCTTCTGACGTTGCCGATCGATGTCGAAATGAAATCCGCCTGCCGGAACAGAATCTGATCGACTTTGACGCCGTTGGTCACCGTCTTGCCCAGCTCTGCGAGCGCCGTTTCGACTTCGCGCGTCAGCTTGACCGTGTCGGCGCCCGGTTGCTTTTGAATGGAAATGATGACGGCGGGCGACCCGTTGAACCCCGCATCGCCGCGCTTGACGCGCGCCGCGAAGGCGACTTCCGCCACCTGGCGCAGGAACACGGACTGACCATCGCGGGTCACTACAACGACGTTGCGGAGATCGTCAATATCGGTCGTGCGGCCCAGATTGCGGATCAGATATTCCCGGTCGTGCTGGTCGACAAACCCGCCTCCCGTATTGGCGCCAAAGGCGCGGACGGCGCGCTCGATGTCCTCGACACTGACGTTGAGGGACGCAAGCGCGGCGATGTTGGGTGTGACGCGGAACTGCCGAACCTGACCACCGATCGGGATGACCTGGCTGACCCCGGAAATCGACAACAAACGTGGCCGGATCACGAAGTCCGCCGTCTCGCGCACGGTCATCGGGTCGGCTTTGTCATCTCCCGTCAGCGCAATCAGCATGATCTCGCCCATGATCGACGAAACCGGCCCCATCTGCGGGGTGATGCCGGGCGGGAGTTGCGCGGCGATGCTCGCCAGCCTTTCGGCGACCTGCTGGCGGTTGCGGTAGATGTCGGTGCCCCAGTCGAATTCGACATAGACGATGGACAGGCCGACGCCCGAGACCGAGCGCACGCGCGTGACGCCCGGCAGGCCGTTCATCTGCGTCTCGATCGGGAACGAGACAAGTTGCTCGACCTCCGGCGGGGCGAGGCCCTCGGATTCCGTCATGATGGTGTCGGTCGGCTTGTTGAGATCGGGAAACACATCGACGGGCAGCTTGGTGGCCGTGAAGGCGCCAAACAGTACCAGAACCGTGGCGAAGGCGATGACCAGCA
>JANNSW010000075.1:0-3570 GCA_031403055.1 Hyphomicrobiaceae bacterium
CTGCTCGTAGGAGACCTCGACCTCGTCGACCTTGAAGAACCTGTCGAGCAGCCGCTGCCGGCCATGGATCTGATACTTGCGGCGTGGTCCCAGCATGCCCGTTCCCCCGAAACGCCGACATCGATCTCGCAATCGTTCCCCGCCGACACTCGCACGCCGACTGGCGGCCGACAATCGGCTGTGAGCCAGCGGTTGCATCGCCGCCGCATCCGTGGATGATTGCAGGCAAAGTGCATGCTCGAAAATCCAGGCCCGCCCCGATGACACATGCCATACCGCCCGCCACACCGACTGTCGTCGATGCCGCGACCACGCATCGCCTGCTCGACTTTCCCTATCTCGTCGAGGCGCTGCATCGGGAGCACCAGAGGGGGGTCGATCAGTTCCAGGAGACGATCCTCGAGCAGGGGGCAGCCAGTGGGAACGCTTTTCTGCTGCTGCCGGCGTGGCGGCATGGCGACGCGATCGGGGTGAAGCTGGTGACCTCGTTTCCCGGCAATCTCGCCGGCGGCGACGGAGTGCCCTCGGTGCAGGGGAGCTACGTGCTGTTCGATGGCCGCAACGGCTCGGTCAGGGCCGTGATCGATGGCACGGCGCTGACACTCAGGAAGACCGCGGCCGATTCCGCCGTGGCTGCCAGGATCCTCGCGCGTGAGGATGCGCGCACCATGCTGATGGTCGGGGCGGGCGCGCTCGCTCCCTATGTGATCGGGGCGATGCGGGCGGTGCGGCCCTCGCTCGGGCGCATCCTGGTCTGGAATCGGACCGCATCGAGGGCCGACACGCTGGTTGCGCAACTGCGCCAGCAGGGCGTGGCGGCCGAGGTCGCCTGCGACCTCGAGGCTGGGGTGAGGCAGGCCGACCTGATTTCTTGCGCGACCATGTCGGACCGCCCGCTGGTGCTGGGAGCGTGGTTACAACCGGGCACCCATCTCGACCTGATCGGCGGGTGGTCGCTCGAAATGCGCGAGTGCGACGAGGAGGCGGTGAAGCGGTCGCTCGTCTACTACGGCAAGCCGGACGCACTCGACCAGTCCGGCGATCTCGCCCTGCCACTGATGTCGGGCGCGGTGCCTGCAAGCCATATGATCGGCATGATCGAGGCACTCTGCCGCGGTTGCCATCCCGGACGGCAGTCGCCCGGGGAGATCACGCTCTACAAGAACATCGGCGGCGGACACCTCGATCTCTATACGGCGCTGGCGCTGATGGCGCGGATTGCGACCGCTGGCTCGGCGCCGACCATCACATAAGTGTTTTCACCTGGCTCTGAGATTGCAATGCGACGCGCCCTGGCGGTCAAGTCACGGAAACTCCTGATGATTTCCTGACTGATCGCAGCCGGATTGCACTTGCAACATTAACCAATTCCACATCTTTCGTTAATTATGCCGACGCATCCGCCGCATATAGGTGTCGATCGTTGGCCAAGCAGGGAAATTAGCCGTGCGCGCCGACGATCATGCCGGGAGCTGAGGCGGAACAGCGCAGCTGCGCGCCTTACCGTCACCAGAATCAGAGTTGCACAAGTCTTGCAGGGCGGCAGCCAGTTTGTTGGATCTGCGATAGCGAGGGTGTGTGGTCATGAGTAGCACGACTGCCGTCAAGCAAGGCTACAGTCAGTCGGTCACGCTGTTCGATCTGGGGCGGCGCGCCGTGACCTGGCGTCAGACGGCTCCGCTGTTGGCCGCGCTCGATGCCGTGTTGATCGTCGCCACCTCCGCCATCTGCGGCGTGTTCTACGCCGAGGCGTTCTACAACGGTCGCAACCCCGTGCTGGAGCATGCCCAGCTCGGGCTCTTTGTTTCGGCACTGTTTCTGGTCGTGGCCGTGATCCGGGGCGGGTACGACTATGCCGCCTACACCGGGCAGAATTGGTTCTCGGGCAAGGTGCTCGCCTCGTGGAACATCGCCTTCGGGTTGCTGGCGTTGATGCTGTTCATGATGAAGGCCGGGTCGGACGCCTCGCGGGGTGCGGTGATCCTGTTCTACCTCACCGGTCTTGGTGTGCTGCTAGTGGCGAGGCACACGCTGGCCGGCGCCGTGTCCAGCGCGAGCCGCTTGGGCAAGCTGGCGGCACGGCGACTGTTCATTGTCGGGCATGAGGCCGACCTGACAGCGTTCGCACACCGGTTCCAACCCTGGACCGGCGGGTTCGCGGTCGCGGGCTGGGCCAGCATCGGCAGCGACGAGGATGACATCAAGCAGGCGGTCGAATTCGCACGGGCGGCCAAGCCTGACGACATCCTGCTGGTCGTACCCTGGGCGGAGGAGGCGCGTCTTGCCCAGCTCGTCGACGCTTTCAAGGTCGTGCCTGCAGCGATCCAGATCGATGCGCCAGTCCTGTTCGATCGCTACGAGCGCGTCACGCTCTCCCACGCCGGCAAGATCCGGGGCGTGGTGGTGACGCCGGCGCCGCTCACGCCCTTCGACCGGGTGGCCAAGCGTGCTCTCGACCTCGTGCTGGCCGGGATGGCTCTGATCGTGCTCGCACCGTTGTTTGCCGCCGTCGCCATCTCGATCAAGTGGGACAGCAAGGGCCCCGTTTTCTTCCGCCAGCGCCGGCACGGCTTCAATCAGGGCGAGTTCCAGATCTACAAATTCCGCACGATGACCGTGCTGGAGGATGGCGCCAAGGTGATCCAGGCCAAGCGGGGCGATGCCCGCGTGACCGGGGTCGGACGCTTCCTCAGACGCACGAGCATCGACGAGCTGCCGCAACTCCTCAATGTGCTGCTGGGGCAAATGTCGATCGTGGGTCCCCGGCCCCATGCGATCGCGCACAACCAGGAGTTCGAGGACAGGATCGCCCTCTATGCCCGCCGGCACAACGTGAAGCCAGGCATCACAGGCTGGGCGCAAGTGCACGGCCTGCGCGGCGAAACCGATACCGAGGACAAGATGCGTGCCCGCGTCGCGCACGACCTCTACTATCTCGACAACTGGAGCCTCGTGCTCGACATCCGCATCATCCTGATGACGATCTCAGCGCTGGTGAAGCATCGGGACGTCTACTGACGCTGCTGCTGCCGGGCGCGGCATTCACGACCGGCACACGCACACTTGAAGCGGCGACCTGCATCTTTGAAGGGGCACGTTACCATTCTCCGGTATGTTGCACTGCAACGACGGAGAGAGCGATCATGTGGTGCAGGGACAAGCTATTGGCCGCCATCGGCTATGGGTTGATGGCTGCGGGCGTCGTGGTGATGCTGTTTGGTGCCTGGACCTTGCTCGATGCGTCGCGGGATCAAGTGGGCGCGGCCATTGCGCGGCCTGCCAGCGTTGTGGAGCTCGTGCAGGGCTGATCGCCCGGGTGGGCTGGCGCCATGTCATACCTGCTTGCACAATGACTGACTGACAGGCCGGTCAGTCATTGTGCGTCCGGCGCTCGCGCCGGCGGCCCTTGGCCGCTGAGCCTGCGATGCCAATGAAGAGTCATGATTTGTGCAGGCTGGTATCAGTGGAGCGAGGCGGCCGGCTGCCAGGAGCGATCGCTGTCGAGATCGAGGCGCTGATCGGTCTCGCGCAGGCGGACTGCCAAGCCGTCGAGTCGCCGGCGCATCACCT
>JANNSW010000076.1:0-6500 GCA_031403055.1 Hyphomicrobiaceae bacterium
AAGGGCCTCCGATCAAACTCAGTCTCGACTTCAAAGTGTCAAGCAGTTGCCGATCTCTGTGCCGGCGGCACGGAAAGTGTAGCCCGTTTCGTGCCGGTCAGGTGCGCGCTTCGCGCGCATGGAAACTCAGTCCGACCTACCTGTCAGCTCTTGCCGAAATGGCCGCGATCCTGCCAATCTGTCCGCAACAATCAAGGGAGAGACGGCCATGCGCGTTGGCGAGCAGCGGACCCGCGAGTTGCAGCGGCGGATGAAGGACGAGGGGCTCGACGCGTTCGTGCTGAACGACGCCGACTCGATCTTCTATTTCGGCGAGGTCTGGGACTATCTCGGCATGGAGTTCGGGCGCGCGACCATGATGGTGGTGCCGCGCGACGGCGAGCCGATCCTGATCACACCGCTGATGGAGTCGGAGATGGCCGGTCGCATGACCTGGCTATCGAAAGTCACGCCCTGGATGGATGGCGTCGATGACGAGTGGCGCAAGCCCTTGCTGGCCGCGCTCGGTCAGAAGGGCATCGACCGGGTCGGCGTCGAATGGGACAAGACCCATCCCGCCGTGCATCGCTGCATCGCCTCCCCCAAAGTCGAGGACCATTGGCGGATCATCTCGAAGATGCGGATGGTGAAGACGCCCGAGGAGATCCAGACCATGCGCGAGGCTGGGCAGGTTGCCGTCGCCATGCTGAAGGGCGGGCGCGCGGCGATCAGGCTGGGCGCACCCGAGTACGAGGTCGCGCTCGCCGTGATCGCGGGCGGCACCCGCAAGGCCGCCGAGATCCTCGAGAGCCAAGGCACCGATGACCCGCAGAACATCTACCATTCGCCGACCATCTACAATCTGCAGATCCTCAACTCCGGCGAGCACACCTGCCTCGTCCACCGCCGCTCGACCGTCCGGAAGCTGGCGAAGGGCGACCCGATCTATCTCTGCTTCTGCGGCGTGGCCAACTTCAAGGGCGTCAAGCTCGGCTTCGACCGGCAGTATTACGTTGGCGACGTCTCCAAGGACGAGGCGCGCGCCTACGAGACGACGGTCGAGGCGCAACAGACCGCTCTCGAGCAGATCAAGGCCGGCGCCATTGCCGAGGACGTGAACGCCGCCGCTGTCGAGGTCTACAGGTCGGGCGGCTACTCGCCCTCCTACCGCACCGGGCGCGGCATCGGCTTCTCGTTCCTCGAGGAGCCGCAGCTGAAAGTGGGCGACCGCACCAGGCTCGAGGCAGGCATGGCGTTTGCGGTCGACGGCGGCATCACGGTCGCGAGCAAGTACGGCGCCAGAATCGGCGACTCGATCGTCGTGACGAAGGACGGATTCGAGTACCTGACCGATTTCCCGCGCGGCCTGACGGTGCTGTGAGCATGCGCATCCCAGGCCAGGCTGGCGCATGAGCGAAACGACCCCGCTCGAAGCTCTGATCCGCCGCGACCGGGCCATCACGATCGCCGGGCTCGTGGCAATCTCGATCATCGCCTGGGTTTATGTGCTCACCGGCTCGGGCACCGGCATGAGCGTCACCGCCATGACCACGCTCGCGTTTCCCCCGCCCGCACTGACGCCCGGGGGAAGCGTCTGGGGTGCCGGCACCTTCCTGGTGATGCTCGCCATGTGGTGGGTGATGATGATCGCGATGATGGCGCCGACTGCAGCGCCGGTGGTGCTGCTCTATGCCGAGGTGGTGCGCAATGCCCAGGCCGCTGGCCGGCTGGCCGTCGGTCCGGTGCCCGTCACCTCGTTCGTGCTTGGCTATCTGATCGCATGGTTGGCTTTCAGCCTCGTTGCGACCGTTGCCCAATGGGGGCTCGAGACTGCGGGACTTCTATCCGGCCTGATGATGTGGTCGACCAGCCGGGTGCTCTCGGGCACTGTGTTGATCGCGGCCGGGCTCTACCAGCTCACGCCCTGGAAGGACGCCTGCCTGCACCAATGCCGCTCGCCGATCGGGTATCTGACGGCGGTCTGGAAGCCGGGCCGCATCGGCGCGCTCGCGATGGGCTGGCGCCACGGCCTGTTTTGTGTCGGCTGCTGCTGGCTGTTGATGGCACTGCTGTTCGTGGGGGGCACGATGAACCTCGTCTGGATGGCCGCGCTCACCCTCCTTGCATTGCTGGAAAAAGTGGCGCCGGGCGGCCGCGCGATCTCGCGTGTGGCTGGCGTGGCCATGCTGGCCCTCGCCGGCTACGTGTTGTGGCAGTGAGATGGGCAGCCGCGACAGGCCGCCGGTCCGGTGTCGAGCAGGTGCCCCGGATTTCACTGTGTCAGCACGATGAAGTCGGTACCTCTACCGGTCTCGTTGCTGATGCCGTTGTCGGAGATGATGAGTGTCGCGCCTGCCGTCAGCAGTCCTGAGATGCGGGCGCTCTCGGTCTTGGGAAGGGCAATTCGGTCGAGCGCGGCGTGCGCGTCGGGCCAATCGATCCGGTGGGACACTGAGACGGCCACCTCTCTGCCCTTTTTCTTTTTGTCCTTCTTGGCCGATTTCTGCTTCTCGGTCTTGCCGTAGCTGCTCGGCATCGACAGCCCCATCCAGCGCCGCTGGCCCTCGCTCCCGATTGTCATCGCCGTCAGGACGTGGGTGCCGAGCGGGCGATCGGGATCGATGATGGCGATGGCGGCCTCGAACAGGGTCGCGCCGTTGCGCCGGACATAGAGCTTGCTGGTCTTGCGGCTCACCAGGACCGAGATCGGACCATGGTTGCCTGCCAGCTTGAGCGCGCGCTTTGCCGCGAGCAACTCGCCCTCGACGGCCGTGGCGGACGCATGCTCGATCGAAAACGCGCGCGGTCCCGGGCCCGCCAAGGCATCGGAGGCAGCCCGCGACCTGGCGCTATTGTCGAGCCGGACGAAGTCACCGATCGCGATCGGGAGCGAGGCCTCGGCGGTCAGCGCCTCCGTCGAGGTATCGAAGCTTGCCGTTGCCGGAGCAGTCGACAGCCTGAAGCCATGAGCGCGCCATGTGCCTGGCAGCACGTCCTCTGGCGCCAGCGGCCCCACTTGGAACAGCGAGGGATGCGACACCACCTCGGGACTCACGCTGTCACGGGTGACGATCACGCGGGCAAACCGTTTCGTCATCGAGAACAGCCGGCGCGCGAAATCGTAGGGCAGCCGGATGCAGCCATGAGACGCCGGGTAGCCAGGCAGCGCGCCCCCGTGCAACGCAATGCCCGACCAGGTCAGGCGCTGCATGTTGGGCATCGGCGCGCCGCCATAGAGGTTGGAGTAGTGCTCCTTGTTCTTCTCCAGGATGCTGAACACGCCCATCGGCGTCGCGAAGCCCGATTTCCCGCTCGAGATCGGCGAGGATGCGATCGCCTCGCCAGTGCTCGAAAACAGCGTCAACTGCTGGTCCTTCAGCGAGATCACGATGTTGATCGGGCCTGCCGGGATCTTCTCGACCTTGACGGTCTTCTCGACCTCGGCGGCCTTGTGGCGCTTCTTCTTCTTGGTGGCAGCCTCGCCCGGATCCACCGAGGCGATCAGTGTCGACAGCGCAACGAGGACGACCGAGCCGCCGAGGAGCACGCGGCTCCAGTACCGGCCACCGGCGTGGGATGGGCTACGCATTACTCAATTCCTCACGGTCTTTGCCACACTTACTTTACCAACCGGGTGGAACGATACCAACACTTTGAAAAACAAAAGTTACCAGCCGTGGCGGAATTGCTGCAGTCCTGCCGTGACGGCGCCGTGGAGAAGTTCAGGACAAGTAAAAAGGGCCACCTGACGGGGTGGCCCTTGCGGCAGTCTGGCGGCTGTCCGAGGCGTCAGCGCGAGTAGAACTCGACCACCAGGCCCGGCTCCATGCGCACCGGGAACGGCACGTCGCTCAACACCGGCACGCGCACGTACTTGGCCGAATGCTTGCTGGTATCGACCTCGAGGTAGTCCGGGATCTCGCGCTCGGGGGACTGCGCCGCATCGAGCACCAGCGGCAGATCGCGCGATTTCTCGCGCACCTCGACCACGTCGCCGATCCTGCAGCGATAGCTCGGCACGTTGACCCGGCGGCCGTTCACGCGGACGTGGCCATGGTTGACGAACTGGCGGGAGGCGAACACGGTCGGCACGAACTTCGCGCGGTAGACGATCGCGTCGAGCCGGCTCTCCAGCAGACCGATCAGGTTCTCCGAGGTGTCGCCCTTCAGCCGGGTGGCTTCCCGATAGATGGCGTTGAACTGGCGCTCGCCGATCGAGCCGTAATAGCCCTTCAGCTTCTGTTTGGCCTTCAACTGGGTGCCATAGTCGGATGTCTTGCCGCGCCGCCGCTGGCCGTGCTGGCCCGGGCCATAGGCGCGTTTGTTGAGTGGGCTCTTCGGCCGGCCCCAGATGTTTTCTCCGAGGCGACGGTCGATCTTGTGCTTGGCGCTGATGCGCTTGGACATGGCAGGCTCCAATCTGGAATGTGCGATCGATGATGTGGCGATTATGAAGCGCGGCCTTCCTCTGCCCGGTCGCCCAGGCCGACAGGCGGCGGTCACAGGACCCCCACCGCAAGCGCGCATTGAGATGCGCGGACCCAATTGGCCCGCACCAGCGTCTTATGGTCGAGGCTATGTGCGAAGTCAACGCCGCCGCACTTGCCCGGATCAGGTGAGCGCGGCTATCAGTCCTGCGCCGTTGAATTTCCGGAGCGTGCCATATGACCCGTCTGGTTGCCGTTGCCGCCTGCATCCTGCTCGCCGCCTGCCTGCCGGCCGCGGCTTTCGAGCTGAAGGACTGCTGGCAGACGAAGGATTCCGGGCTCGAGGTGTCCGCCTGCACCCACTTCATCGACAGCGGCACGCTCAATCCCGATCAGCTGGCGAAAGCCTATACCGGACGCGGCGTCGGCTACGCGCGCACCGGCCGCTTCGAGCAGGCGATCGCGGACCACGGCAAGGCGATCCAATTGGCGCCGAGCTACCCACTGCCGCTCGTCAACCGGGGCAGCGCCTATAGTGCGAGCGGCGAATTCGTACGGGCCATCGCCGATTTCGACCAGGCGCTCGGGCTCGATGCGGACAACGTCGGAGCGCTCAACAACCGGGCCTGGGCCTGGTTCAAGCTGGGCGAGGCGGGCAAAGGCCTGCCCGACGCCGACCGCGCCATTCAGTTGAAGCCCAACGTCGCCGCGCTGCACGACACGCGCGGGGCAATCCTCGCAGCGCTCGGTCGTCGCGACGAAGCGATTGCCGCTTTCAGGCGCGCGCTGGAGGTTGATCCGGACCTTGCGAGCGCACGCGAGGGGTTGGCGCGCCATGGTGCGCAATGATGGACCCGATCAGGTCCTCTCTTCGCGGAAAACCTGTCGAATGCTCGCTTTCAAGAGGCGAGGCAGATCCTCGATCAGCTTGTCGAGTGTCCCGCCAGTGCGGTCGAGCCCACCCCTCATCCTGTCGAGCTTGTCCTCGATCCGATCGAGCCTCCTGACAATCGCAGCGAGGTCGTCACCTTGACGACGCAACTCCTGCGACAACAGCCGCGAAGTGGGCATGCCTTGCTAAACCTTCCCTTCGCGCAGCACCTCGCGCACGCTGTCGGCGACAATCCGCGGCAGATTGCTCACGAGCGCATCGAACTTGCCCTCGAGCCTGTCGTGTTTACCCTCCAGCCGATCGACCTTGCCCTCCAGCCGGTCGACCTTACCCTCGACCCGATCGAGGCGACTGCGGACGACGGCGATCTCGTCGCCATTGTGGCGAACCTGATCGAGGATGTAGCGCGAGACCATTTTCTCGCCCTCGACCTCCCGCTCAACCACGCTGACGCGCGCTTCGAGCGCCTTGAACTCGTCCCGGCCGACACTATCCGACATCACTGCCTCCCTGTGTCCCTGAGGCGAACATGACGTGAACAAAAACGCGAGTGCAAGCAGAAAATTGTCGCGAAGCGCTCACCCCGCTCCAACCCTCAGAACATGTTGATCGCGAGGCGCGCCTCGTCCGACATGCGGCTCTGGTCCCAGGGCGGATCGAACACGATCTCGACCGTCACGTCCTTCACGCCCTCGACCGTGCTGACCGCATTGCGCACCCAGATCGGCATCTCACCGGCAACCGGGCAGCCCGGCGCCGTCAAGGTCATCTCGACGGCGACGTTGCGGTCGTCGTCCACATCGACCTTGTAGATGAGGCCGAGCTCATAGATGTCAGCTGGAATTTCAGGATCGAACACCGTCTTCAAGGCCGTGACGATGTCGCTCGACAGCCGCTCCAGCTCGGCTGCCGACAACGCCGCGCCGGTGATGCGGGCGGCATTGGGCTGAGTATCGTCCACCATTGTCACGATCTCGTTCATGGCCTCGCTCATCACTTACCTCAGGCGAAGAAGTCGTGGGCTTTGCGCAGGGCCTCGACCAACACATCGACCTCGGCGCGGGTGTTGTACATGGCAAAGGAGGCGCGACCGGTCGCAGTCACGCCGAGGCGTTCCATCAGGGGTTGCGCGCAATGGTGTCCGGCGCGGATGGCGACGCCTGCCCGGTCGATGATGGTCGAGATGTCATGGGGGTGGAGGC
>JANNSW010000077.1:0-3297 GCA_031403055.1 Hyphomicrobiaceae bacterium
GCGTTTCAACCACTCGTCGAGCGGGGGAACCCCACAGTCGAAGGCGTCCACGAGATGCTGGTCGGCAAGCAACACCGGCGCGGCGACAGTCATTTGCGATCCCAGGGTGCCTTTGTCCCCATCGTGCGGCGAAGCTTGTCGTTCGGGCCGGGCGGCGCATCCAGCGCCGCGACGAACCACGCGAATGTCTCGGCGTCGACCGCGAACAGCGTGCGGTCGGTCAAGGCCTCCACGGCGGCGCGGCGTGCGGCCTCGAGCACGAAATCGGTCCGGGTCTTGCCGGTCAGCTCAGCGGCGCGGTCGATCAGACCTCGGTCAGCCGGCTTGATGCGGATGTTGAGAGTTTCGCGCTGCTTTGCCTGTCGCGGCGGTGTGACAGACATGGGTTTCCTCCTCCAGTTGGCAACAGCAGACCGTAACGACAATGTCATTACACCGATCGGGGCGCAATGCATTTCACGCCTTGCCGAACCGATCCTGCCATGACGGCGCCCCGCCCGCAAAGCTGGTAGCCGCATGCACGCCCCGCGCGATCGCGCGTGCGACGACATCCGCCGCGACGGCGCCAAGCTCGATCTGCTCGTTGACCTTGTCCCCGAGCGGCCGCAATCCGGTCGAGGCGGCGAACAGCGTGTCGCCGTCGAACAGCGCATGGGTGAGCCGCAGCCCCCGCGCGAAACCATCATTGGCGGCGATGGCAAGGCGTTTCAGCTGCCCGCGATCGAGCGTTGCGTCGGTGACGACGATGCCGATCGTGGTTGCGGGCTCGTTGCGCCCCGCCGGCAGCCAGCCGGGCCCGCCCTTCCAGGCGAGCTTGCCGGCGTCCGGCGGAATGCGGTCCGGCCAGCCGAGCCCGCCGAACTCGTCGCCCTCCTCGAACGGCGCCGCCCAGTAGTGCGGCCCCTCTCCGATCACCGCCGAGCCGATCGCATTGACCGCCATCAGCGCGCCAACCCTATGGCCGGAGGGTGTGATCGCGCTGGCCGAGCCGATACCGCCTTTGAGGTTCACCGTCGTTGCACCATGGCCCGCGCCGGCCGTGCCAAGCTCAAACCGCCCGCCTCGTGCCGCCTCGGCCGCGGCATAGCCGAGCTCCCGATAGGGCGGGAAGCGACCCCAGTCCTTGTCGCCGCCGTTCAAGAGATCGAACAGGATCGCCTGCACGGCAATGGGCAACAGCGCCGGTCCGATCGCAATCCCGCGACCCTGCTCGCGCAGCCAGGCCTCCACCCCCGTCGTCGCGTCGAGCCCGAAGCTCGAGCCTCCCGACAGCACCACCGCATCGACCCCTTCCACGATCATGTCGGGTTCGAGGCAATTGGTGCCGCGCCCGGCCGGTGCGCCCCCCAGCACGACGCACGCGCAAGCGGCCGGCTCCGTGAACACGATCGCGGTCACGCCCGAGCGCAGCCCCTCGTCGTGGGCATGGCCGACCAGAACGCCGTCGATGTCGGTCAGCAGATTGAGCCGCCCGGTTCTTGCCGCGGTTCTTGCTCCAGTTCTTGCCCCTGTCATCTTTCCCTTCCCGGCGTTGTTTGCGCCATTCGACCAAGAAATGGCCCGAATCCCGTCCGATCCTCATCCGCCACCGGATGGGATCACGAGGGGTCAGAATGCAACTGAAAGAGGTGACGGTCGAGGGCTATCGCTCGCTGAAAGCCTTGCGCTTCGCGATCGAGCCGCTGACGGTGCTGGTCGGCCGCAACGCCGCCGGCAAGACCAATCTCTACCGCGCGCTCAGTCTGCTGCAGGCCGCCGCCGAGGGCTCGATCTGCCGGCGCATCGCCGAGGAAGGCGGCGTCGAGAGCGTGCTGTGGGCGGGCCCGCGCGAGAAGCTGGCGCAGAAGCTCGTGCTCGGCGCCCAGTTCGAGGAGCTCGAGTACCGCATCGAGATCGGCCTGCCGGGGCTCGCCGAGCAGGCGCTCGATATGGAGCCGATGGTCCGCCACGAGCGCCTGGCCCTCACCTATCGCGACATCACAGTGGTGCTGCTCGAGCGCAAAGGGCCGCTGCTGTGGCTGCGCGACGACCGTGGCAACACCCAGCGCCATGAGAGGAAGCTGCTCGCCTCCGAGACGGCGCTCGCCGCCATCCGCGACGGCGGGCGCTATCCCGAGCTCGCGCTCGTGCGCCAGGAGATGCAGAGCTGGCGCTTCTACCACGACATCCGCACCGACGAGGGCGCGCCCGTCCGCAACCCGTCACCCGCGCTCTCAGCGCCGACCATGTCGTCGGACGGCAGCGACCTCGCGGCCGTGTTCGCCACGCTCGCCTATGTGAAGCAGGATATGGGGGCTGTCAAAACCGCGATCGAGGACGCCTTTCCCCGCGCGGAGCTGATCGTCTCGGCACTCGACGGCAAGTGCCGCTTCGCCATGCGCTTTCCCGACATGGACCGGCCCTTCGCCGCGCACGAGCTGTCCGACGGCACGCTGCGCTATCTCTACCTGATGGGTGCGCTGCTCGGCTACCGCCTGCCGCCATTCATCGCGATCAACGAGCCCGAGGCGAGCCTGCACGTCAACCTGCTGCCTCCGCTCGCCCGCCTGATCGCCCGCACGGCCGAGACCTCGCAGGTCTGGGTCGTCACCCACTCCGAGACGCTCGCCGCCCACCTCGCCCACTGCACCGGCACGCTGCCGCGCCTCGTCAAGAAAGTCGAAGGCGCCACCACCATCGCCGGCGTCACGGTGGAGGGGATGAAGAGGGAGTTGGGGGCAGTGGGGTAGGTCGGCGGATGTGTCACGCTCGATCGACGCTTCACCAGACCCGTCTTCCGGCCGAGTACCAGGATCTCCAACGACAACTCGGTGGTCATGGCAAAGATCCCGGGATGCCGGGTGAGCTGTCCAACCGGCTGCGCTGGAATGCATGCTCGAGCAATCGTCGCGCACACCCATCCACCCGTCTTCCCGGAAAAAGCCGCAGGCTTTGATCCGGGATCACAGCTACAGATGCCGCGCCCGCGTCCAGGATGCCGGGTGAGGGATGGGATCGTGAGCCGATCAGCCGGATCTGATACTGTAGCGGACGCCACCCCCCTCCCCTCAGGAGCCCCACCCCGTGAAGCAGTTCGCCATCCGCCCGGACCCGGAAAATCCGCGGCTTTCGACCGAGGTCGAGGGGGTCGATCACGAGGGCAGGCCGATCCGGACGCCGGTCGTCACCGAGCGGCCGCTGACACTCTTTCTGAACGGGCAGGAGATCGTCACCATGATGACGATCGGCGACCACCCCGAGCTGCTGGCGCTCGGCTATCTGCTGAACCAGGGGATGCTGCGCGCGGACGACACGGTG
>JANNSW010000078.1:0-3086 GCA_031403055.1 Hyphomicrobiaceae bacterium
ACGCGCAGGGCGCGGCGCGCGAGGAGATTGCGGTCGAGGCCTCGCACCTGATCCCCGTCCCCGATGCGGTGCCCGCCGAGATCGCGGCGGCGCTGATGGTCACCTACGGCACCACGCTGCATGCCTATCGCGATCGCGCCCGCCTGCAGCCGGGTGAGACCGTCGCCGTGCTTGGAGCCGCGGGTGGCGTCGGGCAGGCCGCCGTCGAGCTGGGTGCGGCGCTCGGCGCCCGTGTGATCGCCTGCGCGTCGTCCGAGGAGAAGCTCGCGTTCTGCCGCGACCTCGGCGCAGCCGCGGCCGTCGACTATTCCCGCGAGGACCTGAAGGAAGCCCTCAAACGCCTCACGGCAGGCAAAGGCGTCGATGTCGTCTACGATCCGGTCGGGGGCGATCTGAGCGAGGCGGCCTTGCGCGCGACCGCCTGGCGTGGCCGTTTCCTCGTCATCGGCTTTGCCTCCGGCACCATCCCGAAGATGCCACTCAATCTCGCCCTGCTCAAAGGCTGCGACATCGTCGGCGTGTTCTGGGGCGAGCACACGCGGCGCGAGCCCGAGCGGCACCGGGCCAACATGGCCGAGCTGCTGGCGCTGACGGCAGCTGGCCGGATCAAGCCGCACATCGACGCGGTGCTGCCGCTCGAGCGGACCGCCGAAGCCCTGCAGCGGCTCGCCCGGCGCGAGGTCAAGGGCAAGCTGGTGCTGCGGCCGTGACGCGGCGAGCCGGGCTCACATTCGCGCTTTCCGAGGACTATGCACGGGCAACGGGCGGCTTCGTCTACGATCAGCGGCTGGCGACCGAGCTCGAGCGGCTCGGCTGGCGCGTCGAGCGGCTGCTGCTGCCGGCCGGCTTCCCCAGGCCATCGCCTGAGGCTCGGCAGGCCTGCGCACGTCTCGTGGCGGGCCTCGCCGACCACACCGTTCTGGTAACCGACCAGCTCTGTCTCGGCGTGATGCCGGAGGTAGCGGCCGCCGAGGCGCGGCGCCTCCGCCTCGTCATGATCGTGCATCATCCGCTGGCGATGGAGGGCGATGGACCGGCCGCCGGATCGCGCATGCTGTTTGGCTCCGAGCGCGAGACATTGCGTCACGTCTCGCTGGCGATTGCCTCCTCCGAGGCGACCGCGAGCGCATTGCGCGTCGACTACGGCGTCGAGCCGGGCCGGCTGCTGGTCGCCCCGCCGGGTACCGACCTGCTGCCATTGACGGGAGGCGCAGGCGTGGCGCCGTTGCAATTGCTCGGTGTCGGTGCGCTCGTCCCGCGCAAGGGACATGATCTGTTGGCCGCGGCACTGGCTTTGCTTGTCGACCTGCCCTGGCAGCTCACGATCGCGGGCAACCTCGATCGGGCGCCGGATCATGTGGCGGCCTTGCGGGTTCAGCTCGCAATGAATGGCCTTGCCGAGCGCGTGAAACTGGCCGGCGAGGTGCCGGCCGATGCGATCGAGGGGCTCTGGCACCGTGCCGACATCTTCGTCTCGGCATCACGCCATGAGGGCTACGGCATGGCCATTGCCGAGGCTGTAGCGCGCGGCTTGCCGGTGGTGGCGACCCATGCGGGTGTTGTCGGCGACTGGCTGGGCACGACCGCCGCCAGCATCGTTGCGACCGGCGATGTGGTCGCGCTCGCCTCGGCATTGCGCCGGGTGCTGACCGAGCCAGAGCATCGCCTGGCCTTGCGCGAAGGTGCCATCGCCTGGCGTCGCCGGCTGCCCAGCTGGCGCGTGACGGGGGAGGCTGTCCATCGTAGGTTGTGCGCCTTGGCGGCCTGACCGGGCCGCGCAACCACAGGCCATCGATGACCGACCGGACGAAACGCCCCAGGCAGAGCTCGGCCCGACCGAAGCCAGACGCACGGCGCACCGACACGCGCCGCCCCCGCGCGAGCACTCCCGAGCGCGATGACAAGAAGCTGCTTCGCATCGCGGGCCTGCCTGCCGTCGAAGCGCTGCACATCCATGCGGCAGGCCGCATCGACCGGCTCTATTTTCTGGCCGAGACCAGGGGCAGCGTCGGCGACATCTGCGTCACCCTGGCCAAAGCCCACAAGGCCTACAAGATCGTGCGCGCCGACGAGCTCGAGCGCATCGCCGGCACCAACATGCACGGCGGGGTGGTCGCGCTCGCCGAGCCGCCGGTCGTTGCCCGCTTCGATCCCGCGCTGGCCGAGATCTGGGGCAAGGCAGGTCAGGCGGTGGTCGTGCTCGACGGCATCGGCAATCCGCACAATCTGGGCGCGATCGTGCGCACCGCCGCCTTTTTCGGTGTGCGCCATGTGCTGCTGTCGGACCATGCCGGGCAGGCAGCGCCATCGGACGCCGCCTACCGGGTGGCGCGCGGCGGCATGGAGCATGTGGATTTCACCCGCGTCGAGCAGTTTCCCGAGCAGTTGCGCCGGCTGAAACGCAGCCATCAGGTCATCGCAACCGCCCTCGACCGTGGCGTGCCGCTCGCGGCCCTGAAACGCGATGCCCGCCCGGTCGCGCTCATCCTCGGCAACGAGGAGGAAGGCGTCGGCAATGCGGTGCTCGATGCCGCCGACGCGATCGTGATGCTTCCTGGTGCCGGCGCCGTGCAATCCCTCAACGTTGCGGCGACGGCCGCGATCCTCATTCATGCGTTGATGGTCAAGGGTCGCTAGTGTCCCGACGCATTCATTTGGTACCCGTCTTCCCGGACGCCGCCGCAGGCGGCGATCCGGGATCCAGGGGCCAATGGCAAGGCCGTGCCGCGGGACTCCTGGACCCCGGCTCGACCTTTGGTCGGCCGGGGAAGCGGGTACTTTTTGATTGTGCCAGAACACTAGTGTGGCGGTTCGGAAGTTCGCTTCCACCTATTGGCTGTCTCAACAAGCGAACCTCCGAACGTAACGCCACACTAAGCTTATGATACACCTAGTGTTCTTATCGTTCGCGAAGTTCGTACGAGTTCACGGCAGGCGGTGACGATCTTCGCGAACGGGACACTAGGGCGTACGTGGCCTCTGGCCGTTGCCCGCCCAGCCAGCCAAAAAAATCCCCGGAACCGCTAAGCAGAGTTCGCCAAAGTGGTCTTCCCGGTTTGGCGATAAAACTCTGCGAAAACAAAAGT
>JANNSW010000079.1:0-2441 GCA_031403055.1 Hyphomicrobiaceae bacterium
GTCATCGCGGCCTCGATCTGCTTCTGTATGGGTCTGAATGCCTTATCCAGGTCATCCTTTGCTTTCTTGTCGGGGGCTGCATTCTTCTGCTCTTCATTCGATTTCTTCAACCCCGCATAGTTGGCGAGATTGGCGAACACAAACGCCAGCTCGGGCGCGAGCAGCTCGGCTTCGGTCACGTCGCCGATGCCGCCGGCCGCGGCCTGCTCGTACTTCTTCTTGACGCTGCAGACGGCACAGGCCCGGGTCTTGCGCGAGGCGATCTGCTCGATCAGCTCGGTGAACTTGGTCGAGGCGGCCGTGAACAGCTCGGTCGCCGCCATTTTCCCGAACAATTGCGATTCGCCATCGTAGCCGAAATCGACATCCTTGTATCCCGGCACGTCCTTGTTGAGTGCCGTCAGCGCTTCCTTCGCCTTCGCGATGGCCTTGTGGTCGGAGATCCAATCCGTCTGCACCTTCTTCAGGTCGCAGACGAGCAACGCGGCCGCGTCGGTCTTCGCCTTTTTCTCCGCCTTCGTTTCGGCGGCGGCACTGGCGGTGATTGCCACAAGGCAAAGCGCGCAGATCAACAGCTGTTGCATGAGGCGTTTCATGGTGCCTTCCCGTCGGTTCGTTGCGCGAATACCCAGGCATCACAGCCGGCCGCACGGCCATCGCGGGTGCTGTACAGATCAACCGCACCCGCGTTCTGCTTGGCCGTTCAGTTGATGCACTCGAATTTGCTAACCTTGTCCTTCATCATGGGGGAGGGGGGCGCGTCTGACTTATGAGCGTCGCGAAAATCCGTCAGGGCCTGCAGATTTTGAGCGATCAGGGCTTTCGTACTTGCGAGCGCCGTCTTCGCCTTTGTCGTCGCTGCGCCGGTCTTGTCCTTTGCGTACTTCGTATCGTAGTCTTTCTGGAATGCGGCCAGCGAGACGTTCAGTGTAACGACGGTCGCCAGCGCTTCCTTGACCGCCGGGTCACTCAGCTCGGCGATCGTGACATCTTTTTCCCCGGCGGACTTCGCGGTATTGTAGTCTTCCACCAAGCCACAGACGACGCATGCCTCCGACTGGTTGCGGATGATCGAGTTGACCAAACCGTCGAAGGCAGCCCGGGCATCCCTGACGAGAGTCGTAGCCTGCTCCTGCAGCTCTTCCTGCTTCTTGGTGTCATAGCTGAACGCTTTGGCAGGCGGGAACTTCTTTGCGTCCTGGAGGCTGTCGAGCGCTGACGAGGCCTCGTAGAACGAATCATTGGCGCCGAGCCACGTCTCCTTCACATCCGCGAAATCGCACTTTTCTTTTGCATGAGCAACGGGGGCTCCCGCGATGGTCATCACGGACGCCAGACACACAGCCGCGAGGGTCGACAAAATTCTCATGCTCACTTCCTCCCTACATACGCACTACGACATGCGGCGCATACGCATCTTACGCACAACGACCACCCCGCCGCAATGCGGATGACCAAGCACCAATCCAGCATTCGGACCTGCAGCGCACGGTAGACGCGCCGGAAAGTATTTATATTTAATCCACGTCGATCGGTAAAGAGCTTTTTGGCAACATCGATTTTTCGAGGCCATACTCTGCGAATTATCTGCTGTGCGCGCACAAAATTTTTGCGCACCCCAACGCGGCGGCCTCGGCATGGTTCAATGCTTCCAACGCGCCAGCGAGCATGTAGCCCGTCGCCAGACGGAGCCAAGGCGTGGTAGCCCCAAGTGGGCAAAGCGTCATATCTTGAGCACAGCGTGCTGCCGGTGCAGTGGAGGACAAATGCGCATTCTGATCATCGGCGGGGCGGGCGCCATGGGGGCGGGCACGGTGCGCGATCTGCTCTCGCCGCTCTCCAGTGGCATCAGCGAGGTGGTCGCGGCGGATGCGAGCGAGAAGGCTCTGGCCGCACTTGCCGCGTCTTTCCCAGGCGAGGCGCGCCTCAGCGCCGTCCACCTCGACATCGCCGACCGCGCGGCCATGCTCGCGCTGATGCGGGCAGCCGACCTCGTCGTCAACGGCGTGCCGACCCTCTTCGGCCATCAGATGGAGATTTTCGGCGCGGCGTTGGAAGCCCGCGTTCCTTACGCCGACTATGGCGGGCTCGGCATCTACACCGTGAAGCAGAAGGCCGAGCACGAAAGCTGGCTTGCTGCCGGTACGACCGCCGTGATCAGTCTGGGCGCCGATCCCGGCCTCTCCAACGTGCTGTGCCGCGCCGCCGCCGACCGGCTGGATACGATCGACCGCATCGGCCTCTACTGGATCGCGCGCCTGCTCGGCCCCGAGAACCCGGTGCTGGTGCCGCCCTACGCGGTCTCGACCGTGCTCGCGGAGTACGCCAAGCCCAGCCAGCAATTCCTCGACGGCCGCCTGCGGGAGGTGCCGCCTCGCACCGGCCAGGAGACGATGGACCTGCCTGCCCCTTTCGGCCGTGCCGAGTTCATGTACACGATC
>JANNSW010000080.1:0-15333 GCA_031403055.1 Hyphomicrobiaceae bacterium
CTGGGCGGAACTCCACCCCCCACAGGCATCGGACCAGCTTTCGCTGGCCTTCTGATGGACCGACCCAAAGAGCCGGATGCGGGCCCGCAAGTCCGGTTCTGTGAGAGGCGCGGTGGAGCAATCCATCGCGCCTACTCGACCACCCCATGTCCGACGGTTTTGCCGCCCCAGTGTCGGACATCGCATCGCGACGCGCTGCTCAGTCCGACCTACCATCGAGCAAGCTCCTGCGCGAGGCGGATATCCTCAAGCGTCAGCGGCGGATAATCGGCCACGATCTCATCGGGCGTCTCGCCTGCTGCGAGGCAACGCAAGATGTGCTCGACGGTGATACGCGTGCCGACGATCACGGGCTTGCCGAACATGATCCAAGGATCAGAGATGATGCGGTTGGACATGATAGGCATCATAGCAAACCCACTGGAACGAGCAATCCACTTCGTGGACCTGCAGCCGCCTCGCAAATGCTGCAATCGGAGGCCAGCCTCGTAAGACCACTGCGGCGGGGCGTGATCTTGCAGAGGAGCTTCCGGCTCATGTCATGCAAAGCGTACCTTCTGGCACTCCTTCTTCCGGCACTCATCATTCTCTCCGGCGCTGCCGGCGCGGAAGGCCTCGAGGGCACTTGGCTCACGACCACCGGCATGGCAATCGTCGAGGTCAAGCCTTGCGGCCAGCAGCTCTGCGGCGAGATCGTCTGGCTGAGAAATCCGAAGGACGCCTCGGGGAGGCCGCTGCGCGACGGCTACAATGAGGATGCGACCCAGCGCAGGCGGCCGATCATGGGTCTGCCGATCCTGCTCGGGCTCGATCCCGTCGCCGCGTCCCAGTGGCAGGGCCAGGTCTACGATCCCGAGAAGGGCAAGACCTTCGACATCCGCCTCATGCACGCCGCCGCGGACCGCATCGAGATCACGGGCTGCGGCCTCATGGGCCTCGTCTGCGAGACGCACGTGTGGACGCGCCGCGATTGGCCGTCCGCGGAGCAGGCGGCGCAATAGGCCGCCTGGCCGCTTACCGCAAGTTCCCGCAAAACCGCTGGATTCGCTTGCACGCCTCCTCCAGCGCTTCCGTCGAGGTCGCGTAGGAAATCCGGAAGAACGGCGAGAGGCCGAAGGCCGCACCTTGCACGACCGCAACGCCTTCCTCTTCCAGCAGCGCGGTCACGAACTCCTCGTCGCTGCCGATGCGCTTGCCCTTGGCGCTGGTCTTGCCGATCACGCCTTCGCACGAGGGATAAACGTAGAATGCGCCCTCGGGACTGGGGCACTTGAGGCCCTTGGCCTGGTTCAGCATCGAGACGACCAGATCGCGGCGCTCACGGAACGCCTGCCCCCGCGTCCTGATGAAATCCTGCGGGCCGTTCAAGGCTTCGACGGCTGCGTATTGCGCGATCGAGGAGGGGTTCGAGGTCGATTGCGACTGCAGCTTCGCCATTCCCTTGATGAGCGTCTCCGGGCCGGCTCCGTAGCCGATCCGCCAGCCGGTCATGGCGTAGGCTTTCGACACGCCGTTCATGGTGAGCGTGCGTTCATAGAGGCCGGGCTCGACCTGGGCCGGCGTCACGAACGCCTCGTCGGTATAGAGCAGATGCTCGTACATGTCGTCCGTCAGCACCCAGACCTGGGGATGGCGCATCAGCACGTCCGTCAACGCCTGCATCTCGGCGCGCGTGTAGGCGGCGCCAGATGGGTTCGACGGCGCATTCAGGATCAACCACTTGGTGGCCGGCGTGATCGCCCGCTCCAGCGCCTCGGGATTCAGCTTGAAGCCGTCCGCCATCCGCGTCTCGATGAACACGGGCGTGCCCCCGCCCAGCAGCACGATGTCGGGATAGCTGACCCAGTAGGGCGCGGGTATGATCACCTCATCGCCCGGGTTCAATGTGGCGAGCAGCGCGTTGTAGAGCACCTGCTTGCCGCCCGTGCCGACCGACACCTGGGAGGGCTTGTAGGTGAGCCCGTTCTCGCGGGCGAACTTCGCGCAGATGGCGGCTTTGAGCTCCGGGATGCCGTCGACGTCGGTGTACTTGGTCTTGCCCTCGCGGATCGCCCGGATCGCCGCTTCCTTGATGTTGTCGGGCGTGTCGAAATCGGGTTCCCCCGCGCCGAGCCCGATCACGTCCTGGCCCGCCGCCTTCAAGGCGCGCGCCTTCGCGGTGACGGCGATCGTCTGCGACGGCTTGATCCGGTTGAGGCTGTCGGCGAGGAAGCCCATGGGGAAAAGTCCTTCTCGATGTGTCGCGCGGCAAACTAGGAGGAGGGCGCGCAACGTGCAAGCCGCACCAGCTGGATCTTTCATCGCGCCGCGCTCGCTGGTAGCCTCGCCGCCGACCCGAAGGAAGGAATTGCTGCCCGATGACCCAAGCCAAGCTCCTTGCGCTCGATTGTACTCCGCCCGAAATGACTGCAGCCAAGGCGCGCCGGCTCGCGGTGAGGCTTTATGCCATCGACGGCGAGGCAAAGCCGCTCTATGGCGAGCGGGAGCGCAATTTCCGGATACGGGCCGGAGCTGACGACATCATCCTCAAGATCTCCTCGCACGAGGAGGTCGCCGAGGCGATCGAGCTCCAGGCGAGCGTGCTCAGCCACCTGGCGCAAGCCGACCCCAGCCTGCAGGTGCCGGGTCTGCGCAAGTCGAAGAATGGCCGCGACCACGAGATGGTTCAGCTCGACGGGCACCGCCACATCGTGCGCGCATTCCGGTTCCTAGAAGGCGAGCTGCTGGAAGGGCGGACGCCCACTGTTGCACTCCTCAGGGACATCGGCCGTACCGTCGGCCGGCTCGACCGTGCCCTCCGGGGCTATTTTCACCCCGGCGCCGGCCAGCGCATCGCTTGGGACCTGAAATGTGCGCCCGAAGTCGCGCGCCATACCGGCCTGATCGCCGACAAGCGGGTTCGCAAGCTGGTCGAGGCGACCTATGCGCGCTTCAACGGCTCCGTGCTCCCCCGCCTTGGCGGTTTGCCCGGACAGGTCATCCACAACGACACCCATCCGGGCAATCTGTTGACCGATCCAGACCGCACCCGTGTCGTCGGACTCCTCGATTTCGGCGATACCGTGCATGGCGCACGACTGCTCGATGTCGCCTTGCCGGCAGCGGAGGTGACGATCCCCGGCGTCTCGCATCTCGATTGCGCCGCTGAGATCCTCGCGGGCTACCAAGGGATCAACCCGCTCGAGGAGGACGAGATCGCGTTGCTCTACGATGCGATCCTTGCACGCCACGCGCAGTCGCTCACGATTCTGGCCTACCGGCGCGCGCACGATCCTGCCGCCGCGGCCCCGCTCGCAGCTTTCGAGCGTCACAGCATCGATGGGCTCGAGGCCCTGACGGCGGCCGGCCCCGACCAGGCGCTCATCCGCTTCCGCGAGGCGGCGGGCATCGGGCGGACGATCACGGTGCCGCTGCCCCGCCTGGCGCCCGAGACGGCCCAGGAGCGCGCGTCCCTGATGGCGCGACGCAAGCGGCTGCTCGGCCCCGATCTCGAGCTCACCTACAACGAGCCCATCCATATTGTCCGTGGCGAGGGTGTCTGGCTGCACGACGCCGACGGCCGGCGCTATCTCGACTGCTACAACAACGTGCCCCAAGTCGGGCACGCCCATCGCCACGTGGTCGAGGCGATCGCCCGCCAGGCCGCGACCCTCAACACCAACACGCGCTATCTGCATAGCCTCGTGCTCGACTTTGCCGAGCGGTTGACAGCGCTGATGCCGGGCGACAGCGGCCTCTCGGTCTGCATCTTCGTCAATTGCGGCAGCGAAGCCAACGACATCGCCTGGCGCATGGCGACCGCCTGGACGGGAAAGCGCGGCGCCGTCGTGATGGACCAAGCCTATCACGGCGGCACCGAGGCGGTCGCGGCCCTTTCGCCCTATCACGTGCTCGAAGGATCGGTTGCCCCCCATGTCCGCAAGCTCGAGGCCCCCGACACCTATCGCGGCCGGTTCGGCGTTGCGCACCAGGATGCAGGCGCCGCCTATGCGGCGGACGCCGATCGCGCGATCGCCGAGCTCGACGCGGCAGGCTATGGCACCGCGATCTGGATGGTCGACACCGGCTTTACCTCGAACGGTCTCATCAACCCGCCGGCGGGTTATGTCAGGGCGGTTGCGGACAAGGTCCGTGCGGCGGGCGGGCTCGTGATCGCCGACGAGGTGCAGTTCGGATTCGGACGCTCCGGCAGTCATTTCTGGGGTTTCGATACCCATGGCCTCGTCCCCGACATCGTCACCATGGGTAAGCCCGTCGGCAACGGTCATCCCCTCGGCGTGATCGTGACCCGTCCGGAGATCCTCGCCAAGTTCGCAAAGGAGACCAATTACTTCTCGACGTTCGGCGGCAATCCGGTGTCGATTGCCGCGGGTCTAGCCGTGCTCGACGTGATCGAGCGCGAGCGGCTGCAGGAGAATGCCCGCACCACCGGGACGTTGACGCTGCAGCGGCTCGCGGCCCTGATGCAGCGCCATGGGGCGATCGGCGACGTGCGCGGCTATGGCCTCAAATTCGGCGTCGAGATCGTCTCCGACCGGGCGACAAAGGCGCCGGACCAGGCAGCGGCGAAACGCATCGCCAATAGCATGCGCACCCACGGCGTGCTGGTCGGCACCGAGGGCGCATTCGCCAACGTCCTGAAGATCCGCCCGCCGCTGCCCTTCCGGCCCGAGCACGCCGAGATCCTGACCAGTACGCTCGATGCTGCAATCACCGGCCTCACATAAACGACATTCCAAGCAATATGTTGGCAGCGTTGCCTCAGTAAAAGCTTTACTATAGGCTCTCCCTGGCTCAGTCGCGGGAGGAGTAGCAGCATGGCACGTCTGAAGGGCGACGCGAAGAAGAACAAGATTACCGGCACCGCCGACGCCGACACCATTCTCGGGCTCGATGGCAACGACACGCTGAAGGGCAAGGACGGTGACGACACCCTCGACGGCGGCGCGGGCGACGATAGCCTGCTGGGCGGCAACGGCAACGACCGCCTCAAGGGTCGCGACGGCAACGACCTCCTGAAGGGCGATGCCGGCAACGACGATCTGCGCGGCGACGCGGGCTTCGACTCGCTGCGAGGCGGCACCGGCGACGACACGCTTCGCGGCGGCGCCGACGACGACAGCCTCAGGGGTGAGGACGGCAGCGACGACCTGCGCGGCGACGCCGGCAACGATACGCTGCTCGGCGGCCTGGGCGGCGATATCCTGCGCGGCGGCGCTGGTGTCGACCGCATCGAAGGCGGCGACGGCGGCGATCTGCTGATCGGGGACGCCGAGACCGATCTGTTGTTCGGCGACGCTGGCAACGACACGTTGCGGGGCGGCGCGGGCGAGGACAACCTCATCGGCGGAGAAGGGCGCGACACCGCCGACTATTCGACCAGCGCGAGCGGGATCGATGGCGGGATCACGATCGATCTCCTCGAGCCGGGCCGGAATTCCGGCGACGCCCAAGGCGATTTCTTCAACAGCATCGAGGTCATCGCCGGGTCCGCCTTCGACGACCGGATCAGCGGCGACAACGCCGCCAACGAGATCGACGGCGGCGACGGCAACGATGTGATCGAAGGCAGGTCCGGTAACGACACGCTGCGGGGTGGTGACGGCAACGACGTTCTCGCCCCTGGATCCGGCAACGACCTTGTCGTTGGCGGTTCCGAGCGCGATCCCCAGCCGGGCGACTTCAACCCGTTCCGCGGCGACATCGTCTCCTACAACGACGCGCCAGCCTTCGTCGGTGTCAATCTGACGCTGGGAACGACCGACGGCGAAGCGGTCGGCGACACCTATAACGGCGTCGAGTCGGTTCAAGGATCGCAGTTCGGCGATCAGCTGCGGCCTGCCGCCGGTGGCGTCGCCCTTGGCCTCGACGGCAACGACACCATCGTCGACAGTACTGGCAACGAGGTGCTCTGGGGCGGCCGTGGCAACGATGCGCTCGCCGGCATTTTCGGCGGCGCGGACCGGTTCGTGATCGAGCGCGGCATGGGAGACGATTCGATCGGCGGCTTCAGCCGGGCGAGCGGCGACAAGCTGTTCTTCGATACCGTGTCCGGCGGCTTCACGGCCATCGGCGCGATCGTCAATGCCGCCGAGATCGACAATCGCACCGACAACGTCGCCCAGACCGCAGTGCCGCAGTTCATCTTCGAGACCGACACGGACATCCTCTGGTTCGACGAGGATGGCACTGGCGGCTCAGGTCCAGTCAAGATCGCCACGCTGATCGGCTCGTTCGCAGCCAACGGCGATCTCGTCGCCTCGGATTTCCTGGGCTTCTCATTCTTCAGCAATTGAGCTGGGCCTGCGCGGACTGCCGGCGACCGCCAAATGCTGGTAGCGCTCGTGCGCGAGGCCGAGTGCGCCCGGTGGGGGCAGATCGCGCTCGAGCCAGACCCGGTCGATGCCCCAGACCCGGCGCAGCGCGTCGTCCTCCAGCAGCCGCAATCGCAGATAGGCTTCGAGCAGGCTCTCGGTCGTGGCCTCGGGACCGAAGCCGCCGCCACGCGCGCCAATGAAATCTCGCAGCTCTGGCTCGAGCTTGCCCGCCTCCCATCCCAGCCCATCGAGCCCGAGCCTGCCGCGCAGCCCGGCATAGGGGGCCGAGCCGATCAGCTCCACCAGCCTGCCCGAAACGACCGTCAGTCGCAGCGATTCGAGGTCGGCCTCGAACGAGTGCACCCAATGCGTGAGATAGGCCCGCTCGTACTGATCGGCGGCGGCCAGCGCCGGCTCCAGCACTGTGCGATAGCTCATGTTCAGCCGCAGCTCGACCTGCCGCAGCCGCCAGGCAGCGGCCAGAATGCGCCGCCTTGTGGCCAGCAGCCTCGCCTTGGTGTGGCGCCAGCGCCGGCGCCAGGGTTGCCAGGCAAAGCGGCGATGCCGCGCCTTCAAGCGCGCCAGTTGCACCGAGAGTGCCCGCAACTCGTCGCGGGTCGGCTCGCACCGTCGCTCATAGTCGGCCTCGTAGCGCTGCACGATGCGTTGCGCCGCCCCCTCCAGCCGGTCGAACTCCTGGACCCGCTGCCGCAAGCGCGCGACCTTCAGGGCAAAGCCCGGCTCGACCAGTCCGCACAGTGTGACCGAAACCGCGAACGGCCCGCCGCGCAAGGCCAGCAGGTCGCTGAATGCGTCCACATAGCTTTCCATCCGCGCTTGCCGCGCCTCGGCCTCGAACAGCGCTTGGCGGGCGAGCCGCTGCCTCGGGTTGGTCGGCAGCCGCCGGCCCGCCATGTCCCGGCCCGGCGACAGCCGCTGGCCGAAACCATGTCCGGCTCCCCGGCCAAGCGCTGCCAGCAGCGCCGTGCCGAGCCCCGTGAAGATGCTGCGGAAAAAGAAGAACACAGCGGCCAGCAGGGTGCCGGTGACGAGTGCAAGCTCGTTGAACGAGGAGAAGATCTCGCCAATCGTTTCCATGATTTTCGCCCGCCCGGCCCAAAACGCGCCTCATCCACATCAGATAGTGTGCGGTGGGCTGGCGCGAAAGCGTGATTCGGCTCTACCGGTATGTGTCCGTCGCGTCACAACCCGGGAGAATCGACTGCCATTGGCCGCGCCCTGGCTGGCTGCCCAATTCCCGCCAGAGCCTGCGGCTACAGCAGCGGCCTGTCCGATGCCCCACGGGGGGGAAACGAACCGACAACGGAGCGAGCCGCATGAGCCCGAACTCGACGAAGCGCCTGGTCCGACGGTTATCCCGGGATTTCACCTTTGCGCTCGTTGCTTTCCTTCTGGTGCTTGCGCTGGCCGTGCTCGGCACCAGCGCGGCACGCTCCGCGGATTTCGGGACGGAGCACTCGCTCCAGCAGCTGGCATTTTCTGGCCTCGGCTCGGGTGCGGACCTTGCAGCCGGTCCAGTCAGGCCCAATATCTATCCGAAGATGCATCGCGCCGGTCAGCGCCAGCAATTGGCCGCCCCGGCAAGCCGCGACAGAACGGTTGCCGTTGCCAACTCGAGGATCCTGCCCGTGATGCTGCTCGCATTCTTCTTCATCACCATGGTGATGGTCACCCTCGCCATCTGGCGCCGCCTGACCGACCGTCGAGTGCTGATGCCGGCACGGGCGCGACAGCGCCAGCAGGCAAGGCAGAGAAACTGAAGCCAGGGAGAACCAGATGACCGAGCGATTGCCGGGTTCGGCGACCCGATTGAAGCTTATGGCTTTGGCCATTGTGGTGGGCGGCGGCCTTGCGGGCGTCGAGGCGGGGGCGAAATCGTTGACGGGGCTCGCTGCCATCATGAGCCCCGCCGCGTGGCAGGGCGCCTATCGACAGGATATCGCGCTCGATACCAGCCGCGAGGCTGCCGAATTGCATCTGGCTACATTCGGCTGGTCGAGCAACGCGGAGCTGCTGCAGCAAGCGATCTGTGCGCCCGGCGACGTCGCCGGACGGTCCGCGGCTCCCGGCATTGTTGCCCCCACCGCCAACCGCCCGATCAGCCTCGATCAACCACTCTAAGACGACCTGCTGGTGCAGTCGCCGGTGTTTATCCCGTCGTGATGTAGGCGCGCATGGCGGCGGCTTCGGTTTCGGCTTCGGCGATTTTCTGTTTCACCACGTCGCCGATCGACACGATCCCCATCAGCGCGCCATCCTCGACCACGGGAACATGACGGAACCGGCGGGCCGTCATCACGGCCATGATCTGGTCGATGGTATCGGTGTCGCGGCAGGTCACGACCGGCGAGGACATCACGCTTTCGACCGTGCTCGCGAGGCTCTGAGCCCCATCGCGGGCGATGGCGTGGACGATATCACGCTCCGACAGGATGCCCTGCACCGAGCGGCTGGCGTCGACGACGACGAGGCAGCCGACCCGGCGCTCCGTCAGCATGCGAGCCGCCTGCTCGAGCTGGACGCTCGGCCGTACCGTGGCGACGTCGTTTCCTTTGGCTTTCAGTATCGCGGCAATGGTCATCGCAGTGCTCCATGTCCGGTTTGCCCTCGACCGAGCCCCCGCCGATCATGCTCCTGCCGCGCCATGGCTGCAACCTGTCGTCAGCTCCGCCGTCTTGCCATGAAATGGGCAGCCGCTACGAGTGTGCGGGCGCGGTCGCCGAAGCAGGCGAGAGCGCTGGTTGCCTCGGCCTCGAGGCGCGCGAGCTCCTGGCGTGCGCCGGCGATATCGAGGAGCCCGACCAGCGTCGCCTTGCCGCGGTTGCCGTCTTTGGCCGTCGCCTTGCCGATCACGCTGGCATCGCCCTCGGCATCGAGCAGATCATCCGACAACTGGAAGGCCCGGCCGAGCGCGGACGCATACTGACCGAGCGTTTGGCGCTCCCCCGGCCCGGCCCGGCCGAGGATGGCGCCGGCCTCGACGCCGAACGAGATCAACGCCCCCGTCTTCAGCGATTGCAGCCGCTCGACCGCTTGGCGGCTGAGCGTGAGGGGGAGGCGCTGCCCAACCGCAATTTCACCGCCATCGCTGGCAAAGCGACCTTCGGCCGCGAGATCGAGCATTTGGCCCCCCACCATGCCAGCGCTGCCCGCTGCCTGCGCAAGCCTTGACAGCAGCTCGTTGCGCACGGCCGGATCGCTATGGGCGGAGGGCGAAGCGGCGATCTCGAAAGCCAGCGTCAGCAATGCATCGCCCACGAGGATGGCGGTCGCCTCGCCAAAACGGCGATGAACAGTCGGGCGACCGCGCCTGATATCGTCGTCGTCCATGGCCGGCAGATCGTCGTGGACGAGGGAATAGCAATGCACGCATTCGAGCGCGGCGCCTGCGTCCAGCGCGGCATCGGCCGGGAGGCCGAGCATGCGGGCTGTTTCGATGACGAGGAACGGGCGGAAGCGCTTGCCTCCGCCGAGCGCCGCGTAACGGATGGCGTCGAGCAGATGGGCGGGCGCGTTCGGCTGGCGATCGGCCGAAAGCCACTCGCCCAACCGGCGCTCGATCAGCAATCCACAGGCTTCCAGCGTCGCTTCGAAGGTCATGATTTGGCCGTCCTGATGCTCGACCACTCCTCGCCGAGGGCCTGCCGTCGCACCTCGATTCGGCGCCAATTCACAATGTCTGGACGTTCCACCAGTCTTGGTCCTCTCGCGTCGGGCGTCATCATGCTATAGACAACGCGAGTTTTGCGCCCTCGGAACGGCACGCCATAACCTACTCGGCGGTGCGGGGAAAGGCAGTCATGGATCGCTCCGACCTTCCATCCGACAACCCGACCGTGTCGGTCAATGACAACCCGACATTGCGCGGCTCCGGTGCGCCGGAGCTGCCGGCCGCCGAAAGCGCGGGCTCTGGCGCACCGGCCGCCTTGCCGCTTTGGCGCAGGGTGGTGCGTGGTCTTGCCACCATGGCAGTCACGCTCGCCGCCGTGATCGTGGTGTTGACGCTGGCCTACCGCTACATCAATCCGCCGCTGTCGACGCTGATGATCCTCGATCTGGCGAAGGGCAATGGCTTTACCCAGACCTGGGTGCCGATCGAGCAGATCTCGCCCAACGTGATCAAGGCCGTCGTCATGTCGGAGGACGCCTTTTTTTGCGAGCACTGGGGTGTCGACTGGACCGCGATGCGCGATGCCTGGGAGCAGGGTGGCCGGGGCGCCAGCACCATCCCGATGCAGACGGTCAAGAACCTGTTCCTGTGGCCGGGCCGGCATTATGTACGCAAGGTGATCGAGCTGCCGCTGACCTATCTGGCGAGCTTCATCTGGCCGAAACGGCGCATGCTGGAGATCTATCTCAACATCGCCGAGTGGGGCCCGGGTATCTACGGGGTCGAGGCGGCAGCTCGCCACCATTTCAACACCAGCGCCGCCAGTTTGACCCCCGGTCAGGCCTCGCTGCTGGCGGCCTCGCTGCCCAATCCCTACACACGCAAGGCCGGTGCGCCGAACTCGAAGACGCGCAATCAGGCCGCTCGCGTGCGCAAGCGGATCGGCGACGCGGAGGACTATCTCCGTTGCGTATTGCCGGCCCGATGACGTCTCCCTCATCGCTCTGCCAAGGTGATCTCCATGAAAGCGTCGCTCGAGAATTTGCTGGCTCGCATCCCCGGTCCCATCACCAAGGCGTGGCCGCTGGGCGAGCCATTCACCGAGGCGCTGCGGCACGGCACCATGTCGGTCGAGGTATTCGCGCCGCGCGGCCTCGATACCCAGCAGCCCCACGACCAGGACGAGCTCTATTTCGTCGTCTCGGGCAGCTCGAGCTTCTTGCACCGAGGCGAGCGGCACGCGGTTGCCCAGGGCGACGTGTTGTTCGTCGCCGCCGGGGATACGCACCACTTCGAAGCCATGTCCGGCGATTTCGTGACCTGGGTCGTGTTCTGGGGCCCCAAGGGCGGGGAGGCGGGCTGAGCCGCTCGCCCCGGCGTGCCCGGAACCCGGCGCGGCGATGAACGCCAGCTGAACAGCCCATTCAGAACGGGTTCAGCCTCGGCCGGCTAGAGTGGCCTCACCCTGATACAGAAATGTAATCCCCCGGCGTGATCCAAGGGGCGCGAGGTCAGGGTTTCTCGCGCCCCACTCCGCTTTGGACACTGCGAACAATTACCGCTACGTCTTGTCGTCAAGTCGAGCACGGGACCTGTAGGGTGCAATAGGCCTGCTTCAGGCCGTATTGCACCACCCCGGATCGCAACGCCAGCCGCAGGTGCAATACGGCGAAGGCGCCTATTGCACCCTACGCCAAGGCACCACCGCTCGCGAAAAAGATTCAGTTATTGTTCTGGCAGTCCTTTGCCGGACCGGTCAGGCCAGACCGGTGACGCCCGCCGCCTTCAGCTCTGCCTCCAGCAGCCCGAGATCGATTGCCATCCGCGCCTCGGAGTCGGGCAGGAAAGCCATGTCCTCACTCAGTGTTGCAGGCAGGCCGAGCACACCTTCGACCGTCGCGTTCAGGCAAAAGGCCGAGTAGGCCTCGCTGTAGCCGCCCTCCTGGACCAGCAGCAGCCGCCCGCCGGTCAGCTCGGCCGCAAGCGCGCGCGCCCTGTTGCCGAGACCATGAAAGCCCTTCATCGTCACCGACTGGCGGCCATTGGGGTCGAACTGGGAGGCGTCCTGGCCGTTGGCGATGACGATCAGATCGGGCGCGAAGGCCCTGACCGCGGGTGCGACGACGCGATCGAACACCGCGTGATAGGTCCGATCGCCGGCGCCGAGCGCGAGCGGAAGATTGAGGTTGAAACCTCGGCCTGCCCCTTCGCCGCGCTCATCGACCCGGCCGGTCTCGGGATGCGACGGCCCCCACGAGCCGTGGTCCATGTGGAGCGAGATCGTCAGCACGTCGCTGCGGGCATAAAATCCCGTCTGCGTGCCGTTGCCATGGTGGACGTCCCAGTCGATCACGGCAAACCGCTTCAGGCCGCGGGTTGCGCGAGCGGCCTCGATCGCGATGCCGACATTGTTGACGAAGCAATAGCCGTCGACCATCTCGGGGGCCGCATGATGGCCGGGTGGCCGCACCAGCGCCATCGCCGGGCGGCCGGTGTCGCACACGCTCTGGATGGCGGTGGTCGCAGTGCCCGCGGCCGCAAGCACGGCCGCGAGCGCACCTTTGCCCAGCAGCGTCGTGCGGCCGAATTGCCGGCCGGCGCGATCGGCTGCCACGAGGCTCGCCCAGTGCCTGGCAGTATGAAAGCGCAGCACCTCGGCTTCGCTGGCATGCCGTCCGCTGTGCCAGGCGAGGCGCGAGGCGACCGAGCCGCGCTCCAGCATCGATTTCATGTTGCTCACGCGCTCGGGATTCTCCGGGTGGCGCATCTGCACGGCGAGCAGCGGGCTCCCCGGTCCGTCGAAAGTGCCGTACCCGGTATCGTGGGTCAGCACGTCGTCGTGCCAGAAAATGTCGAGCATGTCCGTCATCGTTGGTCCCCTCTCTCCTCTACGTTCCCGCGCTCGGGCGCATTGGCGGCGAGAAGCGCAAGCTGGATCGGCCGGAACGAGCGCCGATGCAGCGGCGTCACCCCGAGCCGGGCAATGGCGGCCGCATGCTCGGGCGTACCGTAGCCCTTGTGGCGCTCGAAGCCATAGCCCGGATAGTCGCGTGCGAGCCCGGTCATCAGCTGATCGCGCGTGACCTTGGCGATGATCGAGGCCGCCGCGATCGCCCGGCACCTGGCATCGCCCCTGACGATGGTCTCGACCGGACAGGCGAGCCGAGGCGCGCGATTGCCGTCGACGAGCACGGCGGCGGGCATGACGCCGAGCGCGGTGACGGCGTCGATCATGGCCGCAAGCGTGGCTTGCAGGATGTTGTCGCGGTCGATGCGGGCCGCGTCGGCAAAGCCGATGCCAACTCGCGCGCACGCCATGATCTCGTCGTAGAGGCAGGCCCGCACGTCGGCAGCGAGGGCTTTGGAATCATCGAGCCCCGCTGGCACCCGGCCCCGCTCGAGCACGACGGCGGCAGCCACCACCGGTCCGGCCCAGGGACCCCGGCCCGCCTCGTCGATGCCGGCGATCGGGCAGCCATGGCGGCGCTCCGCCGCGCGCTCCAGCCGGTCATCCGGGCCTTGGGATCGTCGGTTGCTCATCCGCCCTAGCCTCGCATGGCCGCGCCATAGATTCGAGGTGGCGCCGCGCCGCGCCGATCCGCCTCAGAGCAGCGCCATCTGCTCTCCTTTCCGCGCCGGCCGCACGAACCGGTCGGTTCTGATCGGCTGGCGTCGCACGTTGAGGCCGTTCAGCCGCAAGGCGAGCCGGAAACGCTGGGCGATCGATTGCGCGTAGGGGCCGGTGCCCTTCTGGCGGGCGAACCAGCGGGCATCGTAGTCCTTGCCGCCGCGCATCGAGCGCATCAGCGTGATGACCCGCTTCGCCCGGTCGGGAAACTCGGTCGCCAGCCACTCGCGGAACAGATCCTTGATCTCGAGCGGCAGCCGCAACAGCACGTAGCCGGCTTCGCTCGCACCCGCTTCTCGCGCTGCAGCCAGGATCCGCTCGATCTCGCTGTCGTTGATCGCCGGCACGATCGGCGCGACCATCACCGCGGTCGGGATGCCAGCGGCGGTGAGTGCCCGGATCGCCTCCAGCCGGCGCCCGGGCGAGGCCGCCCGAGGCTCCATCTTGCGCGCGACCGTAGGGTCGAGTGTCGTCAGCGAGATCGCGACCTTGGCGAGGCCTTCCCCCGCCATGCGAGCGAGAATGTCGATGTCGCGCATGACCAGCGCCGACTTGGTGACGATGGCGACCGGGTGGCGCGTCCGCTCCAGCACCTCGAGCACCGAGCGCGTGATCCGGTATTGCCGCTCGATCGGCTGATAGGGATCGGTGTTGGTGCCCAGCGCGATCGTCTTCACGACATAGCCGGGTTTGCCCAGCTCGGCTTCCAGCAGCTCGGCGGCATTGGTCTTGGCCGTGAGCTTGGTTTCGAAGTCGAGGCCGGGCGAGAGGCCGAGATAGGCGTGCGTCGGGCGCGCGTAGCAATAGCTGCAGCCATGCTCGCAGCCGCGATAGGGATTGATCGACTGATCGAATGAGATGTCGGGCGAGTTGTTGGTGGTGATGATGGTGCGGGCGGGCTCGATCTGAACCTCGGTACGGAACGCTTCCAGCGTCTCCAGGCTGCCCCAGCCATCGTCCGCCGCCTCGCGCGAGAGCGGCTCGAAGCGGCCGGCCTCGTTCGAGCGGCTGCCGCGGCCCCTGCGCCTCTCCCCGGTGACGAGCGGGCCTTGATCCGGAGTTTGCATCCCTGCTTGCGGCATTGGCGCTTTCCCGATTGACGACACGCGCATCATAGAACAAAATGGGAACAAAGCAAGATCGAAATTTCCCGCCGGCCTTGCTGGAACGGAGCTCACCATGCTAACCGGCAGCGATGATCTCCGTGGTGATCCCGACGCTGGATGCCGAGCAGGGCCTCGCGACGACGCTGGCGGCCTTGGTGCCGGGCGCGGTCGATGGCCTCGTCAGCGAGGTGATCATTGTCGACGGCGGCTCGCGCGACCGGACCCTGGCCATTGCGGATGCCGCGGGCGCCAAGGTGATCGTGGCCGGGCGTGGCCGTGGCACCCAGCTTGCCGCCGGCGCCGCGGCCGCCCGCTCGCCCTGGCTGCTGTTCCTGCACGCCGATACGGCGCTGGAGTCCGGCTGGCTCGAGGAAGCGCGCGCCTTCATCGATCGGGTCGACACCGGCCGCCGGCCGCTCGCGGCTGCGGCCTTCCAGTTCGCGCTCGATGACCAGGGGACGCTGCCGCGCCTGATCGAGGCTGGCGTACGGCTGCGCTGTGCGGCATTCCGGCTTGCTTTTGGCGATCAGGGTCTGCTGATCCCGGCGCGGCTCTATCGTGACGTCGGCGGCTTTCGCCCTTATCCGCTGATGGAGGATGTGGACATGGTGCGCCGGCTCGGGCGCCAACGCCTGGTGCTGATGCGGACCA